>DASUIL010000024.1:0-8448 GCA_036273075.1 Fluviicoccus sp.
ACCATGCCGTACAGGCTGACGCCGACCACGAAGGAAATGACCGAACCGACCGCGAAATTGCGGTTGGCGAACACGCGCAGGTTGACGATGGGGTTGAGGCTGGTGAAGCTGCGCCAGAAGAAGAAAACGGCGCTGAGCGTTCCCGCCACCGTCGCCAACAGCACCGAACGCTCGGCGAACCAGTCGTGGCGCGGCCCCTCGTCCAGGGCGAACTCAAGACAGCCGAGAAACAGCGCCATGCTGAACAATCCCGGCCAGTCAATGATGTGCCACAGCTTCCACTCCGGCTTGTCGATCTGGTCGAGGTAGCTCCAGACAATACTGGAAATCAGCAGGGCGGGAGGCAGGTTGACCAGGAACATCCAGTGCCAGGAAAAATAATTGGTGAGATAGCCGCCCAGCGTCGGCCCCACCGCCGGTGCCAGTGTCGAGGCCATGCTGACCAGCACGATCGGCCCCATGCGCTTTTCCGGGGGGAACAGCATGAACAGCGCCGCCATCGTCGTCGGGATCATGCCGCCGCCCAGGAAACCCTGGATGGTGCGGAACACCAGCAGCGACGGCAGGCTCCAGGCCATGGCGCACATCAGGCTGGCGAAGGCAAAGCCGACGGCGCTGACCACGAAGTACAGCCGCGTCGACATCATCCGTGACAGGTAGCCGGACAGGGGAATGGCGATCACTTCCGCGATCAGGTAGCTGGTTTGCACCCAGGCGATTTCGGCGGCGCTGGCGCTCATGCCCGCCTGCAATTCATTCAGCGAACTGGCGACAATCTGGATATCCAGAATGGCCATGAAATTGCCGAAGACCAGCGCGCAGAAGCCGATCCAGGCGCGGCGCATGGCGGCGCGCTGGCCGGCATCGGGAGCGGCGGTGGCGCTGGCGTTCATCGTGTCTCCACCACCACTTCCGCCGACATGCCGGGGCGCAGCTTGCCGTCGGTATTGGCTTGATTCAGCAGGATTTTCACCGGCACGCGCTGCACGATCTTGTTGAAGTTGCCGGTGGCGTTATCCGGCGGCAGCAGCGCGAATTCGGCGCCCGAGGCCGGGGACAGGCTCTGGATGACGCCCTCAAGTTTCAGGCCGGGGTAGGCGTCCAGTTCAATCTCGGCTTGCTGCCCGACCTTCATGGCGGCCAGCTGGGTTTCCTTGAAATTGGCCTCCACGAATACGGCATCCAGGGGCACAATCGCCATCAACCGGCTGCCCGCCGCCACGCGGCTGCCCAGCCGGGCCGCCAGATCGCCGACCACGCCGTTGATCGGCGCGCGGATTTCCGTGGCCGCCAGATCGATTTCCGCCAGTTTCAGCGCGGCGCGGGCGGACTCCAGCTCCGCCGCCAGCTGCTCGCGGCCGGTGCCCACGCCGCCCTGCCGGGCGCGCGCCGCAGCAATGCCGGACTCGGCGCGGCGGCTTTGCGCCGCGGCGGACTGCCAGGCGGCTGTGGCGTTATCCAGCCGTTGTTTCGTGGCCACGCCATCCTGCACCAGCGCCTTGGCGCGCTGCATCTCCAGCTGCAAACGGCTTTCCTCGGCCTTCGCCGCCTGCAGCGCGGCTTCGGCTTCCGCCACCTGCGCCTGCAGCGACGAATCGTCCTGACGGTTAGTCAGCAAGGCCGCCTCGCGCATCGCCACCTGCGCCTTCGCCTGCGCCACGCGGGCCTGATAGTCCGCGTCTTCAATTTTCAACAACAGGTCGCCGGCCTTCACCGGCTGGTTATTCTTCACCAGCAACTGCACCACTTCTCCGCCCACGCGCGGCGTCAGGTAACTGACATCGGCGCGGACATAGGCATTGTCGGTGCTTTCATGAAACCGTCCATAGGTCCACCAGCGGATGGTCAGGCCCACCGCGGCCAGCAGCAGCAGGGCGAGGATGACAAAGGGAAGCTTGCGGGAGGTATCGCGACTCATGATCGGGGCTCGGACGGGTCAGTAAGGCCGGATGGCCGATATTGCATTTTCAGGATCTCGCTGATAATGTACTGAACAGTACAGTTCATTGCAAGCCTGTCTTATGACTGCCGAAAAATCCTTTTTTTCCTGTTGTCCCGCCACCGCCCGGGGCGAAGCCCGTCGTGAAGCCTTGCTGGAGGCCGCCCGCGCCATCTTCCTGGAGAAGGGCTATTCCGGCACCAGCCTGGATGAAGTGGTGAAGCGCACCGGCGGCTCCAAGGCCAGTGTCTACAAGTATTTCGGCAACAAGGAGGGGCTGTTCGCCGCCATGTTCGCCGACCGCTGCCAAGCCTTCCTCGCCACCCTGGCCATTCCCGACGAGATCAGCGAGAACCTGGAGGAAACCCTGCTGCTGTTTGCCGGACGGGTGCTGGAAGCTTCCCTGGGCGAGGAGCGCATCGCGATGGTGCGGGCGCTGGCCGCCGAGGCCGCCCGTTTCCCGGAGTTGGCGGAAATGGCCTATCGCACCGGTCCGCAGCATGGTCTGGGGCTGATGGCCGATTTCCTGAAGCGCCACCATGAGGCCGGAGTCATCCGCTGCGATCACCCCGACATCGCCGCCGTGCAGTTCCTGGAAATGATCAAGGGGCACCCGCAATGGCGGGCGCTGCTGGGCCTGCCGCCCTTCCCCGCGCACTTGGACCGTGACACTTACGTGCGCGTCGCCGTCCACAACTTCCTGCAGGCGTACCGTCCATGAAAGCTTTAGCCCCGCTGCTGCTGGCGTTGCCGCTGGCTGTCCAGGCGCAAACCCTGGTCGGGTCAGTGCATCAGGCGCTCAGTCACCATCCGGCGCTGGCCGCCGCCCGCGCCGATCTCGACGCCGCCAACCGGGCCGTCGATACCCAAGCTAGCCTTTTCAAGCCGCGCCTGGGTATCAGCGCCGAGATCGGCCGCTCCAGCCTGCAAACCACCGCGCCCTTCCCTGAGTCGGGTTCTCGCTGGCCGAACACGCTCAGCCTGTCGCTGAACCAGCCGCTGTATACCGGCGGCGCGCTGGAGGCCGGGCGCGATCTGGCCGGACAGCAGGCCGAGGCCAGCCGCTACAGCGGTGAAGACCTGAAGGTGCGGATTGCCGTCGACGCCATCGCCGCCCACGCCGCCGTGGTGCGCGACCAGGCGCTGCTGGACCTGCGCAACGAATCGCTGCGCACCCTGCAAACCATGCTGCACGACACCGAAAAACGCTTTCAGGCCGGGGAAGTGACCCGCACGGAAGTGGCGCAGGCGCAAGCCCGGCTTTCGGACGGGGAAGCGCAACTGGCGCGGGCGAAAGCCAATCTGGCCGTCAGCGAAGGCCAGTATTTCCGCGTTACCGGCGAAGCGCCGCACGACCTGCAAAACCGCTATCCAAAACTGCCGCTGCCCGCAACGCTGGACGACGCCCGTCGCCGCGCGCTGGAAAATCCGGCCCTGAAGTCCGCCGAGGCGCAGGCGCAGGCGCAGGAAGCCGCCGTGCGCGTGGCGCGCAGCGGCGACCGGCCGCAGGTCAGCGTCGAGGCGCGCGCCGCCACCCAGGACAACACCGAATTCGGCTATGACCGCCTGAACGCTTGGGGCGTCTATCTGAAAGCCCAGATGAGCCTGTATGACGCCGGACATACCGGCAGCGCCGCCGCCGAAGCCGTCGCCAGGGCTGATGCCGCGCGCTGGCGCGTCGCGGACCTGCGCGAAAGCCTGCTGCAGGCCATGACCGAGGCCTGGCAGCACTGGCAGGCCGCCGAGGCCAGCCTGCCCGCCCTGCAGGCGGAAGTTGCTGCCGCCGAACTCGCGCGTGACAGCACCCGCAAGGAAGTCGCCGTAGGGACCCGCACCACACTGGACCTGCTGGATGCGGAGCGGGAGCTTTTATCGGCGAAAGTCGACCTGCTGCTGCACGAACAGGAACAGAGCCTGTCGGCTTATCAGGTACTGGCAGTCATCGGGGACTTGTCCGTCCTGACCAACACCCGGGAGAGTGCGCCATGAGCGGCGGACCGACAGTTCCGGAGGATACCTTTCGCGCAGAAGGCCATTGCTGCGCCATCACCCTGCCGGGACTGAAGAATGGGGATACGGCGGTGGCGTTCGATGCCGATGCGGCGGTGAAGGATTATCTGAAGCAGACGTGGGGCATTGGCGGGACACCGGAGGCGTCAGGAGAATCCGGGGCGGAGGCCTCCACCCCGGAAGAACCCATCAATCACCCATAATGGCGAACGGGGCCGGACCGGAGGGTTCGCGGTACATCGGCTGCTGCACGATGCGCGACAGGCCCATCATGCTGCTGTAGGGGGCCATGCGCTGAATGGCGTTGATGCCCCACACCGGCGAGATTCCGCCCGGATCGATGTAACCTTCCACTTCCAGCTTGGTCTTCTCCTTGCCCGCCGGCGTCAGCTTGATGGTCATGTCCTGCTGCTGGACGCGCACCAGCCCCTTCACCGGCGGCATGAAGTCGGGCGCGGCCTTCAGGGTAATGGTCATGAAACCCTTGCGCTGCGTATACGGCTGGATCACCGCGTGCACGACCGAATCACGGTCAGGCATGGTGACCGGCGCGTTGAACTGCTGGTAGTAGTAGAATTCGTAGGGGGAAATCTTCTTCAGCATCTTCGAGTCGGTGGTTTCCCAGAACCAGCGCTTGAGATTGTCGGCATCGTAATGAACCCGGGCCACCGTTTCCATCGAAGCATCCACCAGCATTTCGATGCGGAAGGTGCGAACCCGCCTGCCGTCTTCCTGCTTGGAGAAGGTCTTGATGTTGCGGATGGCGTCATTCTTCACCAGATGCCATTCATTGCGGGCGCCCAGTTCGGCGTTGCGCAGCTCTTCGATATCGTCGGAAACGGCCAGCGCCGGCGCCTGGTAAAACGCCAGCGATGCCAGCACCGCCAACGCGAGTTTCTTTTTGGGGGACATGGGAAAGCGCTCCTTCCGCAGGGCGGATCGCCCGCGAAAACGTTCTTGTTATCAATGTTTTTATACAAAACCAGATTATGTCATTCCGGGCCAACGAACAAGATTTTCCCGACCGCATATCGGCTTTTTGCGCCACTTTGGCGCATCAGCTTACAGGTTTTGCCGTTTTTCCGCTCGACAAGTAATCTGCCACCCCGGCGAAGACCGCATAACAGTTTTCCAGCACCACCTCCAGCGGCTGCTGGAAACCGCCGTAAACCCAACGCGCCACGATATGCGCATTCGAACCGTTCAACCCGGCGGCAATCAGGTCCATGCGGATCAGCGGGTCGGCGGGCGGCGGAAACAGCGCATTGCCGAACTGGGTCAGCATGCGGTCGAAGGCGTTCATCGTCTCCTCGATCAGCGAGCCGTGTTCCAGCCGCACCTGCGGCACTTCGATGAACAGGATGCGCGCCACCCGCGGGTCCTGGCGCACAAACTTCAGGAAAGCCTCCAGCCCGGCGCGGATCAGCGCCAGCGAACCCTGATGGCTCTGCCCCATGATCGCCGTCAGGATATGTTGCTGCATGCTCTCCACCGCCTCGCGGAACACCTGCGCGAACAACTCCTCGGTGCTTTTGAAGGACTCGTAGAAATAGCGCTCGGTCAAGTGCGCCTCGGCGCACAGCTCGCGCACCTTGGTGTTGTAGAAACCGTGCGTGCCGAATAATTGCAGCCCGGCATCGACGAACTTGCGGTGGCGCTCGGCCCGGCGCTGCTCGGCGCTGACGCCCCGGAAGCTCCGCCCCTTCTTGATTTCCGCCGCCTCTTCACTCATGCCCGTCACCTTGATTGACCCTTCTGACCCGCCCGATTGCATCATCAGCCAATGTTACATTTATTTTTGGAACGCATTGTTGACAACACTTGATGTCAACAATATATTCCGACAACACCTGTTGTCAACTTCGAGGGGAAACCCATGCAGAACACCACCGTCCAACACTTTGATGTCGCCATCGTCGGCACCGGCTTTTCCGGCCTCGGCATGGGCGTCGCCCTGAAGAAGGCCAAGAAGAACAACTTCGTCATCCTGGAAAAAGCCAATGATGTCGGCGGCACCTGGCGCGACAACCACTACCCCGGCTGCGCCTGCGACGTCCCCTCGCACCTGTACTCCTTCTCCTTCGAACCGAACCCGAACTGGTCGCGCATGTTCGCGCCGCAGCCGGAAATCAAGGCCTACCTGCAACACGTGGCCCATAAGTACGGCCTGATTCCGCACACCCGGTTCAACCAGGAAGTGCAGCAGGTCCGCTATGACGAAAGCATCAAGCGCTGGCGGATCAGCACCAAGAGCGGCGTCATCTATATCGCCCGCGTGGTGGTCAGCGGCATGGGCGGCCTCAGCACTCCGTCCTACCCGGCGCTGAAAGGCAT
Organism: Fluviicoccus sp.; assembly: GCA_036273075.1. Classification (GTDB taxonomy): domain Bacteria; phylum Pseudomonadota; class Gammaproteobacteria; order Pseudomonadales; family Moraxellaceae; genus Fluviicoccus. Next base: position 6,284 of record DASUIL010000024.1, read on the forward strand.
CGAGAACTTCAAGGGCAAGACCTTCCACTCGCAGGACTGGGATCACAACTATCCGCTGGAAGGCAAGAACATCGCCGTCATCGGCACCGGCGCCAGCGCCATCCAGTTCGTGCCGCAGATTGTGCCCAAGGCCGCACATGTCGACCTGTACCAGCGCACTCCGCCCTGGATTGTGCCCAAGCCCGACCGCGCCATGACCGCCGCCGAGAAGAAGATCTTCAAGCTGATTCCGCAAACGCAGGAAGCGCTGCGCAACGCCATCTATACCCAGCTGGAAGTCCGCGCCCTTGGCTTCGTGTTCAGCCCACGCGTGCTCAAGGTCGGTGAACTGATGGCCCGCCGCCACATCCGCAAGCAGATCGGCAACAAGGAACTGCGCAAGAAGGTCACCCCGGACTTCTCCTTCGGCTGCAAGCGCGTGCTGATTTCCAACGACTACTACCCGGCGCTGGACCAGCCTCATGTGGACGTGGTGACGCAAGGCATCCGCGAAGTGCGCGAGCACAGCATTGTCGACAGCAACGGTATAGAACGGCCGGTGGACACCATCATCTACGGCACCGGCTTCAAGGCGCAGGACCCCATTCCCAAGGGCGCGATCTTCGGGCGCAACGGCGTCGATCTGGTCGATTTCTGGAAGGAAGGCCCGGAAGCCTATCTTGGCGCGGCCATCACCGGCTTCCCCAACCTGTTCATGCTGATGGGCCCCAACACCGGCCTGGGCCACAACTCGATGGTGTACATGATCGAGTCGCAGATCGCCTATGTCATGGACTGCCTGAAGCAGATGGACAAGCACAACTGGCAGGTGGTGGACGTGAAGCCCGACGCCTACGCCGAATTCAACCGCGACACCCAAAGCAAGCTGGGCGGCGCGGTGTGGAGCACCGGCTGCCAGAGCTGGTACGTCAACGCCAACGGCAAGAACACCACGCTGTGGCCGGGCTTCACCTTCGACTACCGCCGCAAGACCGCGCAGTTTGACGCGAAGAATTATCAGGTCGAGCGCTAACAACCGTATTCACAGAGAGGACACCCCATGAAATCCTTCGAAAAGAAAGTCGCCGCCATTACCGGCGCCGGATCGGGCATCGGCCGTTCGCTGGCCGTCAAGCTGGCCCAGCAGGGCTGCAACCTGTCGCTGAGCGACGTGAACGAGAAAGGTCTGGCCGAAACGGTCGCCCTGGCGCAAGCCTACGGCGTCAAGGTCACCAGCGCCAAGGTGGACGTGGCCAAGCTGGAACAGATGCAGGCCTGGGCCGCCGCCACCGCCAAGGAGCACGGCAAGGTCAACCTGATCTTCAACAACGCCGGCGTCGCCCTGGGCAGCACCGTGGAAGGCATGAGCTACGAAGAGCTGGAATGGCTGATGGGCATCAACTTCTGGGGCGTGGTCTACGGCATCAAGGAATTCATGCCGCACCTGAAGGCCTCCGGCGACGGCCACATCATCAACATTTCCAGCATCTTCGGCCTGGGTTCGCAGCCCTCGCAAGGCGCGTACAACGCCAGCAAATTCGCGGTGCGCGGCTACACCGAGGCGCTGCGTCAGGAACTGGACCTGCAACAGTGCGGCGTCAGCGCCACCTGCGTGCATCCGGGCGGCATCAAGACCAACATCGCCAAGGCCGCACGCATGAATGACAGCATGAAGTCGATCGGCATCGACCCGAAAAAGGGCCAGCAGAACTTCGAGAAGTTCCTGCACGTGACCCCGGACGACGCCGCCGACGCCATCCTCAACGGGGTGAAGAAGAACGCCCGCCGCGTGCTGATTGGCGCGGAAGCCTATGCCTTCGACGCCATGCAACGCCTGCTGCCCACCGGCTACCAGAAGCTGGTGACGATGGGCACGAAGTTCATGCAGTGAACCTTCAGGTCCCCTCTCCCCCTGTGGGAGAGGGTTAGGGAGAGGGTTAGGGAGAGGGGTGCTGAGGTGGCCATGACAAAGACGTAGTGTTTCGATCCCTTTCCGCACCCCTCTCCCCCGCCCTCTCCCCCAAGGGGAGAGGGCGCCGTCCGCCAAAAATGAATGACCATTCATCGGATTTCATCACTTCAATACTTTCATAATTATCGAATTGTCGAATAAGATAGCCCCATCGAAACCCACTGATGAGGAACACCCCATGAGCAGCACTCTCGCTACCGTCATTACCGGCGCA
>DASUIL010000025.1:0-5332 GCA_036273075.1 Fluviicoccus sp.
CCGAGCGACAGCCGTGCTACAGTGCGGCGATAACTGGCGCGTGTACCCCGGCGACAGCCTCATCAAGCGGCTTCGCCAGCTGTATGGTCCCAGCGCGTTGCGTATTGTGTATTAACCGGAACACGAACCCATGAATCCGAACTTTCTGGATTTCGAGCAGCCCATTGCCGAACTGGCGGCGAAGATTGACGGCCTCAAGTCCCTTGGCGGTGCGAACAATCTCAACCTGTCCGAGGAAATCCGGCGGCTGGAACAGAAGAGCCTGGCCCTGACGGAAGAACTGTTTGCCAACCTGACTTCCTGGCAAGTGGCGCAGATGGCGCGTCATCCGCAACGTCCTTATACGATGGACTACATCAATCAGATTTTTACCGATTTTGATGAACTGCATGGCGACCGTGTTTTTGGCGATGATGAGGCCATTATCGGCGGGCCCGCGCGGTTGCAGGGCGAGCCGGTCATGGTCATCGGTCATCAGAAGGGCCGAGACATCAAGGAAAAGGTTCGCCGCAATTTCGGCATGCCCAACCCCGAGGGCTATCGCAAGGCCTTGCGGCTGATGGAAATGGCCGAACGCTTCAAGCTGCCGATTTTCACGTTTATTGATACTCCAGGCGCCTATCCCGGCATTGAGGCCGAGGAACGGGGCCAGAGTGAGGCCATCGCCCGCAACCTCGCGGTGATGTCCCGCCTGAATACGCCCATCATCGCGACGGTGATCGGCGAGGGCGGTTCCGGCGGTGCGCTGGCGATCGGGGTAGGAGACAGCTTGCTGATGCTGCAATACAGCACCTACTCGGTCATTTCCCCGGAAGGTTGCGCATCGATCCTCTGGAAAACCTCCGACAAGGCCGCCGACGCCGCCGAGGCGATGGGGCTGACAGCCCAGCGCCTGCAGGAACTGGGTTTTGTTGATGAGATTATCCAGGAACCCCTGGGCGGCGCCCATCGCGATGTAGCGCTGATGGCCGACAACCTGCGCAAGGGGCTGATCAAGCATCTGCGCAAGCTGCGTTCGCTGGATGCGGCCACCCTGCGCAAGCGGCGTTATGACCGGCTTATGAGCTACGGCAGCCTCTGAAGCAATGCCGCGCTCCACTGTAGAACGTTTTCTGGCGGCCCGACGGCAGGCGGATCACCGTCGTCTGATTGTAGCCTGCAGCGGCGGTCTGGATTCGGTATGCCTGCTGGATATCCTCGTTTCCCTTCAGGCTGAACATGGTTTGCCGTTGTATGTGGTTCATGTCCATCACGGCCTCAATCCGCGGGCTGATGACTGGGCTGAACGTGTTTCCCGGCTTGCAGATGATTATAAGCTGCCCCATGGCACCCTGCGGGTCAGTGTTCCTGACTCCGGCAGTCTGGAGGAGGGCGCCCGCAAGGCCCGTTATGAAGCGATTGGACGGATCCTCCAGCCCGGAGATGTGCTTCTGACCGGTCATCACCGTCAGGATCAGGCGGAAACGCTGCTATTGCAATTGCTCCGCGGCAGCGGCGCCGCCGGGCTGGCCGCCATGAGGCCGGTCGCCCAGGTTCCCTTTAGCCGCCCTGATATGCCTCTGTGGCGACCTTTGCTGGATATCCCTCGCGCCATCCTGCTGGCCTATGCCCAAAGCCGGGGGCTGACTTGGGTGGAAGATGACTCCAATACGGATGTCAGACATAATCGCAATTTTATCCGCGCCAGAGTCATGCCGCTGCTTGAGCAGCGTTGGCCTGATGCCGCTAGGGGATTGGCCCGGACTGCGGAGCGCATGCGCGAGTCCGACCAGTTGCTGACGGACCTGGCCGAGCTTGACTGGCGGTCGGCCGGCGGCATGGACGATAGTCTATTGATTTCCGCAATCCTCACATTGAGTCCGCCACGGCAGGCCAATCTGCTGTATTTCTGGATAAGACGATCCGGTCTGCCCGTTCCCGACCGCGCCGGTTTGCAAAAACTGGTTGAGGAAGTTTGCCTGGCCCGGCCGGATGGAGAGCCCCGGTTTGTCTGGCGGCAACTCGAGATCCGCCGTTACCGTGACCGTCTTTTCCTGCAGGTCACCGGGGAAAAGGATGCGGGGAAGTGTCTGCCTATCTCCTGGCTTGACCGCATGTCGCCCCTCAACCTGCCGGACGGGCGCGTCCTGACCCCTCGATTTGACAGCGATACCGGGGTCAAGCGGCAAGTCTGGGCCGGTGTTTCGCATCTGCAGATCCGGTTCCGGCAGGGAGGCGAAGAAATTCAATTGCCGGGCCGGGGTCGCAAGACGTTGAAAGCACTGTTTCAGGAGGCGGGTATCCCACCCTGGAAGCGTGAAGTCTGGCCCTTGGTCTATGGTGATGGCCAGTTGTTGATGGTTCCCGGCCTCTGGGTCGATGTCTTGGCTGCCGGAAAGTCCGGTGAAGACATGGTCTGGATTACATAATGCTACAGCCCATACCCTCGGGGTGCAGGCAAAATCCCGGCCGATCAGAATAGTCACCGATAAACATTTTCTGTTGCGAGGTACCTGCAATGCGGATCATAAGCGCGCCCTTGATCATGTGGGCGTTAGTGGCCATGCTGTCCGGTTGTGCCGCCAGTCCGACGGTTATCTCCACGCCCGGATCTTCGTCCGGCCAGTCCGCGGACGGTATTGGGTCTCCCCTTGTATCACCCCCAGCGGAGGCTGCAGGTTCTAATGGCGCCTATCACGCCTCCGTAGCGGATTTCGCCTTGGAGGATCGCCCGTGGCGACTCCGCAACCTGCCTTCATCAGTCACCGATCGTGGCGGCAGTCTGCGCGAAGCATTCATTGTACTCAAGTCGGCGACAGGGATGCTGGAGGGCAATACCGGGTGCAACCCCATTCATGGGGCTTACGAGCTGAAGGGTCCGGCATTGAAAATCCGTAATCTGGAGGGAACGCACTTTTCTTGTGCCGATGGCGTGACCCTGGAGGCGCTATTCATCCAGTCGTTAAGCGATACGGCGGAGTGGCGGGAGCGGGAGGGTGCCTTGGTTCTGTTGAACGAGGAAGGCGACCCGCTCGCGGTTTTTGATCCCGCCCTGCGCTGACCCGGCCGCGGGGCACAGGGCGGCCGATTCAGATTCGGCTGAAAATCAGTGAGGCGTTGGTTCCTCCGAAGCCGAAACTGTTCGACATGACATTGGCCAGGCGATGGTTCTCCAGGGTTTCCCGCACAATCGGGAAGCCCTCGGCTTCAGGGTCCAACTGGTCGATATTTGCAGATGCCGCCACGAAGTTCTCCTGCATCATCAGCAGGCAGTAGATGGCTTCCTGTACGCCTGCCGCGCCAAGCGAGTGTCCCGACAGGGACTTCGTGGAACTGATCAACGGCAGGCTCTCGCCAAACACCCGACGGATGGCCTTGAGTTCGACCGTATCCCCGGTCGGCGTCGCCGTGCCATGAGCGTTGACGTAATCAACCGGCTTTCCGGTCATGGCTAGCGCCAGTTGCATGCAGCGAGCCGCGCCGTCGCCGCTCGGGGCGACCATGTCATATCCGTCGGACGTAGCGGCATAGCCGGTCAGCTCGGCGTAAATCCGAGCGCCTCGTCGAACCGCGTGTTCGTATTCTTCCAGAACCAGCATGCCGCCACCGCCGGCAATGACGAACCCGTCGCGGCTGGCCGCAAAGGGGCGCGAAGCCGTTCCCGGTGCATCGTTGTATTTGCTCGACATCGCGCCCATGGCGTCAAACAGGCAGAAAAGGCTCCAGTGCTCTTCCTCGCCGCCGCCCGCGAAGACCATGTCCTGCTTGCCCAGCTGGATCTGTTCCATGGCGTTGCCGATGCAGTGCGCCGAGGTGGCGCACGCCGAGGAAATGGAGTAATTAACGCCATGGATGCGGAAAGCGGTCGCCAGCGAAGCAACAACCGTACTGGTCATGGTGCGTGGCACCATGTAAGGCCCAATGCGCTTCACGCCTTTTTCGCGGGCGATGTCCGCCGCTGCCACCACGTTGGCGGTGGAGGCCCCGCCCGAACCGGCGATCACGCCAATACGCGGATTGTCCGCCACCTGTTCCGGCGTCAGGCCCGCATCGGCAATCGCCTGCTGCATGGACAGATAAGCGTAGGCGGCGGCATCTCCCATGAACCTTTTCAGCTTGCGGTCAATCACGGCGTCCAGATCGATCTCCGGCCGGCCGCTGACATGGCTGCGAAAGCCCATGGCAGCGTACTCGGCGTTGGCCCGAAGGCCGGAAATGCCGTGTCTGAGGCTGCGCGCCACGGAAGGGGCGTCATTGCCCAGACACGACACGATCCCCATGCCGGTTACGACCACTCGCCGCATTGTTTATCTCCAGCTCAAACAGGACGCCCCCGGAAGGCGGGGGCGTCGGATGAAGCAGAATCAGAAGTTATCCGTACTGGTGAACAGCCCGCAGCGCAAGTCCTGCGCCGTATATATCTCGCGGCCGTCAACAAGAAGCCTGGCATCTGCAATGCCCATGACCAGCTTGCGTTCGATCACGCGCTTGACCTGGAGTTCATAGCGAACATTCTTGTGCTGGGGCAGGACTTGGCCGAAAAATTTGACCTCGCCCACACCGAGGGCGCGGCCGCGGCCGGGATTTCCGCGCCAGCCTAGATAGAAGCCCAGCAATTGCCACATGGCGTCAAGGCCCAGACAGCCGGGCATCACCGGATCGGTTTCAAAGTGACAGCCGAAAAACCAGAGATCGGGATTGATGTCGAGCCCGGCGATGATTTCACCTTTGCCGAAGGTTCCGTCGCTATCGGAAATCTTTTCGATGCGGTCAAACATCAGCATGGGGGGCATGGGCAGCCGGGCGTTGCCCGGGCCGAACAGTTCTCCGCGCCCGCAGGCAAGCAGCTGTTCCCGGTCGAACTGGTTTACGCGCATTGTTGAATCCGGTTTTTCAAACGGGAGGATTCTAGCAAGTGAATCTGTCATAAAACCTACATGAATCGGCAAGTAATGTTTCTAATTGTTGTCTGCGGCGATGACAGGGGCATGACAACATTGAAAAACGCCCTTGGAACCCGCTGGCGCAGGAATTATTATACATATGTACACCTTCGCCAATGACATATATCAACAAGGCGCGCCGACTTTGTCAATGACCGTGAATGCCGGGCCGGTCGTCACTGTGGACTTGACCTTGGCGGCGAGATTGCGGAAGATAGCGCACCCTTGGCGGGCCTTGCTTTGGCAGGGTTGCGCCAATCCCCGTACTTCTGATAAATCGTCACCATCCGAGGATTCCATGAAGGCTCTTGTTGCTGTCAAGCGCGTTGTAGACTACAACGTGAAAGTTCGCGTCAAGGCGGACAAGACCGGTGTTGAGCTCGCCAACGTCAAAATGGCCATCAACCCGT
>DASUIL010000026.1:0-2937 GCA_036273075.1 Fluviicoccus sp.
CCACCGAGCCCAGCAGGAAACGGGTAACGGCCAGCCATTCAAAGGACTGGGCAGCGGCGAAGGCAAGGCAGAGCACGCCGCAGAAGGCGAGCAGGAAGCTGTAGCTCTTGCGCGGACCGTATTTGTCCACCAGCACCCCGACGAGGATGCGGGTGGGGATGGTGATGGCGACGTTGAGCATCAGCAGCGCTTTTACCTGGGCGTCGGTGAGGTGAAAGTATTCCTTCATCATCGGCATCAGCGGCGCGGCCGCGAACCAGATGATGAAGGTGATGAAGAAGGCCATCCAGGTGTAGTGCAGCGTGCGGATGCGCGGCACGTTCCAGGAGAGTAGCGGTAGCGACTTGAATTTCATGGTTCAGGTCTCGCAACGGGGCAAAAAGAGAGTGGGATAGCGTCGTCGTTGACGGAATCGAAGGTCTTTCAGCGCGCCATTGCGTGAAGCCTGGGTGTTGCTTACCCCTTAGCAAGTTGCATGCCAGCTTTAAAGCCGGTTTTAGCGGCGCAAACCGTGGGAAAAGCCCTAAAAAAGACGGTCGGCGTGGTTTTGGGGCGATTTGTGCGTTGATCTGGTGCGCCGCACTACAGACAGGCACGCCGGTGCAGGCGCGGGGTTTTCCCGCCGTATAGATGAAGGGATGGGCTTTGGGACTATGGCGGGGCCAGTTGGCACAACTCTTGCCTTGGCGGTAGCAAACCCCCATTTTTGACGAGTGGCGACTGCCATGAAAAAAACCAGACTCGTTGTCGTCGGTAACGGCATGGCCGGCATGCGGACGGTGGAGGAGCTGCTGAAGCTGGCGCCCGACCGCTACGAGATCACCGTGATCGGCCGCGAGCCTTACGGCAACTACAACCGCATCATGCTGTCGCCGGTACTGGCCGGTGAAAAGCACTTCGACGACATCGTGCTGCACACGCCCGACTGGTACACGCGCCACGGCATCGAACTGGTGTCCGGGCAGACCGTGGTCGATATCAACCGCTCCCGCCGCGAAGTGCTGACCGACGAAGGCCTGGTCTTCCCCTACGACCGCTTATTGCTGGCCACCGGCTCGGTGCCGTTCATCATCCCGGTGCCGGGGCATGACCATCCTTCGGTGGTCAGTTTCCGCGATATCCAGGACGTGGAGCGCATGCTGTCCGTGACCGAGCACAAGCGGCGCGTGGCGGTGATCGGCGGCGGCCTGCTGGGGCTGGAGGCGGCCAACGGCCTGCTGAAGCGCGGCGTGGAAGTCACGGTGATTCATGACGTGAACTGCCTGATGAACCGCCAGCTGGACAGCGAAGCGGCGCACCTGCTGGAGCGTGATCTGGCCACGCGCGGCATGAAGTTCAAGCTGGGTGCGCAGACCAAACAGATTGTCGCCCGTGACGGTGAGCATCTCAGCCATATCGAATTCAAGGACGGCAGCCTGCTGGAAACCGATCTGGTGATCATGGCTGTGGGCATCCGACCCAACGTGGCGCTGGCGAAGCAGGCCGGACTGCAAGTGGACAAGGCCATCCTGGTTAACGATACGCTGCAAACCTTCGATCCGAAAATCTATGCCGTCGGCGAGTGCGTGCAGCATCGCGGCAGCCTGTTCGGATTGGTGGCGCCATTGTACGAACAGGCGCGGGTCTGCGCCACGCATCTGGCGGAAATCGGCGTCAGCCGTTATGTGCAGAAAGCCACGGCGACGACGCTGAAAGTCAGCGGCGTCAACCTGTTCTCGGCCGGGGATTTTTCCGGCAAGGATGCGGAGGTGATCGTGCTGCGCGATGTATCCGCCGGGGTCTACAAGCGGCTGTTTTTGAAGGAAAACAAGCTGGTGGGCGCGGTGTTGTTCGGTGATACGCAGGACGGTTCCTGGTATTTCGACCTGATTGGCCGGCAAACCAATGTGGCCGGTCTGCGCGATGAATTGTTGTTTGGCAAACGGGAGATGGCGGATGCTTGCTGATGCGGTTGTGAAGACCACCTGTGCCTATTGCGGCGTCGGTTGCGGCATTACCGCCACGGTCACCGACGCGGCCGCGCGGGTGGTGGACATCAAGGGCGATATTGCCCATCCCGCCAACTTTGGCCGTCTGTGTTCCAAGGGGTCGTCGCTGGGCGAAACCATCAGTCTGGAAGGGCGGCAGCTGGTTCCGGAAATCAACGGCCAGCCAGTCGCCTGGTCAACGGCAACGACCAAGATTGCCAGTGAATTCAAACGTATCCGTGACCAGTATGGCCCGGACGCGATTGCCTTTTACGTCTCCGGCCAGTTGCTGACCGAGGATTATTACGTCGCCAACAAGCTGATGAAGGGCTTTCTGGGCAGCGCCAACATCGACACCAATTCGCGGCTGTGCATGTCGTCGGCGGTGGCGGGGTACAAGCGCGCCTTCGGGGCCGACAGCGTACCCGCCAGTTATGACGATTTCGCCCATGCCGAGCTGATGGTGCTGGTCGGCTCCAACACCGCCTGGTGCCATCCGATCATTTTCCAGCGCATCAAGGCCATCAAGGCCGAAAAGCCGAACCTGAAGGTGGTGGTGATCGACCCGCGCGAAACCGCCACCAATGAAATTGCCGACTTGCACCTGCCGATCCGGTCCGGCGGCGACGTGCTGCTGTTCAACGCCCTGCTGGCCGAACTGGCGGAGCGCGGCGCGGTGGACGCCCATTTCACCGCTACCCGTTGCACAGGGCTGGAGGCCGCCCTGGCGTCAGCGAAAGCGGATCGCGGTGACCGCGCCACGCTGGCCGACCGCCTGGGCATTCCCGCCGAGCGCCTGCAAACCTTCTTCGACTGGTTCACCGCCACGGAGCGCACGCTGACCCTGTATTCGATGGGCGTCAACCAGTCCAGCGCCGGGACGGACAAGGCCAACGCCATCATCAACTGCCATCTGGCGACCGGCCGCATCGGCAAGCCCGGCGCGGCTCCGTTCTCGCTGACCGGCCAG
>DASUIL010000027.1:0-3555 GCA_036273075.1 Fluviicoccus sp.
CAGCAGACAGAATGCTATCCAGAACTTCATGCTGCGCAAGCCGTGCATGTTGCCGGAATCCCTTGTTTTTTGTTCTGCCCTTAGCGTAGTCCAGAACGCGGGGAAACGGAAAGAAACAAATTGCGCCGTAGCATTGGAGCCGCCGGTTGGCGGCGCTAGAATGGCCTGTAAACCCTAAGGATTTTCCGCCCATGAAAAGCAACATCGCCCACCTGCGCCAGGACTACATGAAAGAACGTCTGGACGAACAGGACCTTCAGGCCAACCCCTTCGACCAGTTCCACCGCTGGTTCGAGGAAGCGCGGCTGGCCGAGATTCCCGAGCCGAACGCGATGATCCTGGCCACCGCCGACGCGCACGGCATGCCCTGCGCCCGCACCCTGCTGCTGAAGGAATACGACGACCAGGGTTTCGTGTTCTTCACCAACTATGAATCGCGCAAGGGCGAAGAACTGGCCGCCAACCCGCAGGCCTGCATGCTGTTCATGTGGCTGGAACTGCAACGGCAGGTGCGCATCGAGGGCAAGGTGGAAAAAGTCTCGGCGGAAGAGTCCGACGCCTACTTCCAGCAACGGCCGCTGGGCAGCCGTTACGGCGCGCACGCCTCGCCGCAAAGCCGGGTGATTGCCGGGCGCGAAGCGCTGGAAGAAACGCTGAAGGCGGTGCAGGAGCAGTTTGGCGACAACCCGCCGCGTCCGGCGCACTGGGGCGGCTACCGGGTGATTCCGCAGAAGGTGGAGTTCTGGCAAGGCAGGCCCAGCCGCCTGCATGACCGGCTGGTCTATGTGCGGGAAGGTGACGGCTGGAAGGTGGAGCGGCTGGCGCCCTGAGCGCAGCCGCAGCGGCGGGTTTCAGCCCGTCGCCATCTTCACCAGCAACCCCGCCACCGCACTGGCCGCAATCACCTCCATCACCCCGCGCTTGAATTTGAACAGGGCCATGGCCGCCGCCGCCGCGATCACGGCCGACACGACATCAAACGCCCCCTCAAAACCCTTCGGCCACAACACGTGATAGCCGAAGAACAGCGCCAGGTTCAGGATCACCCCGACCACCGCCGCCGTGATCGCCGTCAGCGGCGCGGTAAACTTCAGGTCGTTGTGCGTGGATTCCACCAGCGGCCCGCCGATCAGGATGAACAGGAACGAGGGCAGGAAGGTAAACCAGGTCACCAGCGTCGCCGCCACCGCCCCGGCCAGGAACTGCTGCTCCGGCCCGAAGACCTGCGTCACATAGCCGCCGACAAAGCCGACAAAGGCCACCACCATGATCAGCGGCCCCGGCGTGGTTTCCCCCAGCGCCAGCCCGTCGATCATCTGCGTCGGCGTCAGCCAGCCGTAATGCCCCACCGCGCCCTGATAAACGTACGGCAGCACCGCGTAAGCACCGCCGAAGGTCAGCAACGCCGCCTTGGTAAAGAACCAGCCCATCTGCGTCAGCGTACCGTTCCAGCCGTACAGGCCGTACAGCAGCGCCATCGGTCCCAGCCACAGCAGCATCCCCGCCAGCAACAGCCACGACAGCCGGCCCCGGCTGAAACGGGCGTGTTCCGGAGTCGGCGTGTGGTCATCAATCACCGCCGGACCGTAATGCTTGTCCGCCGCGCCATGACCGCCGCCCGCGCGGAACTTGTCCGGCGCCAGCCTGCCGCCGATATACCCGGTCAGCGCCGCCCCGGCCACGATCAGCGGGAACGGCAGCTGCAGCGCGAAGATCGCCACGAAGGCCGCCCCGGCGATACCCCACAGCACGTTATTTTTCAGCGCCCGCGAGCCGATGCGGTGCGCCGCCTGCAACACAATGGCGGTCACGGCGGGCTTGATGCCGTAGAACAGCCCTTCCACCAGCGGCAAATGGCCAAAGGCGATGTACACCCACGACAGCGCCATCAAAATGAACAGCGACGGCAGCACGAACAGACCGCCCGCCACCACCCCGCCCCAGGTGCGGTGCATCAGCCAGCCGATGTAGGTGGCCAGTTGCTGCGCCTCCGGACCCGGCAGCACCATGCAGTAATTCAGGGCATGCAGGAAGCGCTTCTCACTGATCCAGCGGCGGCGCTCCACCAGTTCGGTGTGCATGATGGCGATTTGCCCGGCCGGGCCGCCAAAACTGATGAAACCCAGCTTCAGCCAGAAGCGGAAGGCTTCCGCGCGCGTCACCACCGGGGCGTCGGGATCGGTTTCGGGGCCGGAAAAGGTCATGGAAGGCGTCCTGCAAACATTGTTATGAACACGACCTTAACGGAGCTGGGTTAAAAATCCAAGACGACAACAACGGATGACCCTTGCGCCCCTTGTCACCCGCCTGCAACTACGGCACATTAACCGGCTTGCGCGGGGCCTGAACGCCCGTACCGCAACGCCACCGCTTCTTTTTACCCCGGGTTGCCCGCACATGGCCAAAAACAACAAACCCCAGCAGACCCTGAAAATCGCCTTCCTCGGCGGCCGGGGCAGCGGCAAGACCACGCTCATGGCCAGTTATCTGGGGCACATGGCCAGCAGCCGCTGGCAGAAAGAACACCAGTACTACCTGAGCGCGCCCGATCCTTCCGACTCCAAGCGCCTGAACGCGCTGTTCCAGGGCCTGGTCGGCGGTCAGTTCCCCGAAGCGACCATCAAGCAGGCCAAGGCCTTCCGCTTCCACATGCACGTGCAGGACTGCGACGGCGTGCCGCTGGAAATCCAGTGGCTGGACTATCCCGGCGAGTGGTGGGAACGCGAGCCGATGGACAAGAAGGAACAGAAGCTGCGCGATGAATCGCTGCGCCACATGGTCAACAGCCAGGTCTGCTTCCTGGTGATCGACGGCGCGGAACTGCGCCGCAACGGGGAAAAATACCTGCGCGCCCATCTGGCGCACATGACCAACGAGATTTCCAACCTGCTGCGCCAGACCGACAGCCGTCGCCGCCGCAAGAAGGGCCACCACCTGCGCGACGTGGTCTGGGTGATGGCCTTGAGCAAGGCCGACCTGTTCGACAACAACCTGACCGCCGCCGACTTCTCCGACTTCGTCAACCGCTATGCCCACGACCAGCTGGACACGCTGCGCCAGCGCCTGGAAGAAGCGGGCCGCCCCTCCTTCGGCATGAACTACCTGCTGTTCTCCTCGGTGATGGGCACCGGCCAGAAAATCCTCGACATCAACAAGACCATCGGCCTGGACCTGATCGCGCCGCTGGCGATGCGCTCGCTGCTGGAAAAGGAACTGCAGCACTTTGAACGTTCCGGCCTGCTGAAACGGATTTTTGCCGGCAGTGCCGACCGCGGCGCCTTGCAGGCGCTGTTCGGCGTGGCGCGGCAATGGCTGGCGAAATGGCCCGACCGCCCCACCCGCGAGCTGGCCGACCTGATGTTCGCCCGCGTGGAAACCTGGATGAGTGGGCGCGCCGAGGAGCTGCAAAAGGAACTGGACAGCCAGCGCGAGCAGGGCCACAGCCTGAAGGCCGCCGACGCCCTGCTGAAGCTGGCGCTGGGCAAGCAGGAAAACCGCCGTTTCTATTACACCCCCCTGTCACGAGTACACCAGAATGCCGCGCCCTGAGTTCCC
>DASUIL010000028.1:0-22485 GCA_036273075.1 Fluviicoccus sp.
AATCAGTATTGACTAAATCTTTGAATTCTTTTCGCAACTCGGGTCGTGGTGAGATAATTTTTCCACCTTTCTTGAGCCACCAATCCTCCTTTTTTTCGCTGGTAATAAAGATTATCGGTTTTTTTGTGGAAATCGCATGCTCAATGATTTGATGCCAGATAATATAGTCATTATACTTTCTTTCATCATCTTTTTCTGATATGTCCATGTAGCCAGGAGGAATGTTTTCTTTGTATCTTTCTTCGCATGTTTTATATATGTCCTTGAGTTTTTTCTCTGAATAAGGCTCTCCAACTCTTGAATCAAAAAATGATAATATTTTTTCTAGAATATGGTCTTGAGGGTTATTCGTAGCAACATGAGCTGCCGAAATGTTTTCAATGCTCTCTTTGAGGATTGCCGCAACCTTTTGAACCTCATCAATGAAATTTTTTTGCTTTTCAAAAAAATCATCTAATTCGATTGAGACAATTCGTCCAGTTTGGGATATCTGATTTTTTAGAGCGCTAAACTCGGCTTGTTCAACAGCCCACCTCTCAACCGCTGTTAAGGCTTTTTTATATGAGGCAGCTTCTGAATCAATAACCTTTTCTCTGTTGTTGAAAAATTCGTTTGCAACTTGGTAAGGAAGCCAAATTCTGTTGCTTATTTTTTCAATTATCTTGAAGAAATCATCTCTTGATGAGTTAGATACTCGATACAAATCCAACAGGAAACTCGTGTCAAATATAAATAGTGCGTTATCCCAAAGAGAGGAGAAGTAGGGTTTAGTAGGTGTTAATCTCCAAGAAAAAATATCTTTCATTAATTTGTTCTCATGATTAATTGGGTTTTATAAAATTGGACTCACATATCAGGGGTTTTGTCGAAAGTTGGTTTGTCCAAAGCAACGCCGCTTTACCAAGCACAACGACGTCATGATCAAATCTTATTGAAGCTATCACCTCACTTCAAACCCGTCAACGCCTAGCCCCTCAAATTTGACCCCATCACCATTTTTGCCGATTCTGCGTACTTGCCCCCCAGATGCTGCTATCATCTGCCCTTGATTTTATTTGTACCGCCGACGACCCCGACCGCCTGACGGCCGCGGCGTCACAACCCCGGAACCGAATTCCAGAAATGACTAAAACCTTGAAGTTTACCGACCTCCCGCTGGACCCCCGCCTGCAACGCGCCATTGATGACCTTGGTTTTCCCCATTGCACGCCCATCCAGGCGGAAGTCCTGCGCTTCACCCTGTCCGGCCACGACGCCATCGGCCGCGCCCAGACCGGCACCGGCAAAACCGCCGCTTTTCTGATCACGCTGATCAACGACCTGCTGAAGACGCCGCCGGCGGAAGACCGCTTCCTGGGCGAAGCCCGCGCCCTGTGCCTGGCCCCGACCCGCGAACTGGCGCTGCAAATCGCCAAGGACGCCGAGGCGCTGTGCAAGTACAGCGGCCTGCGCATCGTTACGCTGGTGGGCGGCATGGACTACGACAAGCAGCGTTCGCAACTGCAGCGCGACTTCACCGACATCATTGTCGCCACGCCGGGCCGCCTGCTCGATTTCGCGGGGCAGGGCGAGCTGTACCTCGACCAGATCGAAGTGCTGGTGATTGACGAGGCCGACCGCCTGCTGGACATGGGCTTCATCCCGGATATCAAGCGCATTGTGCGCATGTGCCCGCCGAAGTCGCACCGCCAGACGCTGCTGTTTTCCGCTACCTTCAACCGAGACGTGCTGAACCTGGCGCAACAGTGGCAGTTCGAGCCGCTGCGCGTGGAAATCGCGCCGGAACAGGTCACCACCGACCGCGTCGAGCAGGTGATCTACATTGTCAGCGCCGAGCAGAAGTACCAGCTGCTGTATAACCTGATCAAGCAGGAAAACGTGGAGCGGATGATGGTGTTCGCTAACCGCCGCGACCAGGTGCGCCGTCTGGCCGACCTGCTGAAGAGCAACCATATTTCCTGCGACGTGCTGTCCGGCGAAGTGCCGCAGGAAAAGCGGGTGAAGACGCTTGAGCGCTTCCGCGAGGGCAAGATCCAGGTGCTGGTGGCGACCGATGTCGCCGGGCGCGGCATCCATATCGACGGCGTCAGCCATGTGGTCAACTTCACGCTGCCCGAGCAGACCGACGACTATGTGCACCGCATCGGCCGCACCGGCCGCGCCGGGGCTACCGGCAAGAGCATCAGCTTCGCCTGCGAGGATGACGCCTTCCTGATTCCGGCGCTGGAACAGGCTATCGGCAAGAAGCTGTCGCTGCTGCATCCCTCGGAAGAGTTGCTGGCCGCTGTCTGACCGGCTGGTGGTTTCCGTGGCAAAAGGGCGCGTTTCGCGCCCTTTTGCATTTGGCTTGCCGTGCGCCCCGCCGGGGGAGGATAATGAATAATTCCCTGAAAACCGTGAGGATTTTATGACCGATCTCGTCGCCCGCCGGGCTGAACTGTCCGCCCGCCGCACCGAGCTGCTGACCCGTCTGGCCGCCATCCGCCAGGATTACGCCGACGGCCTGCCCGCCGATTTCGAGGAACAGGCGCAGCAGCTGGAAAATTCGGAAGTGTTGCAGGAAATCAGCCGTCTGGCCGCCGAGGAGCTGGGTCAGGTGGAAGCGGCGCTGGTGCGCATCGAGCAGGCCCTGGGCAATCTCAAGGTCTGAGTCAGCGTTACTCCAGCCGGATGTTGTAGGCTTCCTGCAGGCTGATCAGCCCGCGCCGCGCCAGATGCAGGGCGTGGGCGGTCAGCGGCGTCATGCCTTCCTGGATGGCCATCGCCTGGATGTCATCCGATTTCACGCCGGGCGCCAGCATGGCGCGGATGGACTGGCTCATCACCAGCAGTTCGTAGACCGCCCGCCGCCCCTTCACGCCCCGTCCCTTGCAGAAGTCGCAGCCCGCGCCTTTCTGGAACACCTCGTCGTCGCCCACGCCCATGATGCGGCGGATGGCCGGGTCGACATGATCCTCCACCAGGCAATGCTGACAGTTCGAGCGCACCAGCCGTTGCGCCAGCACGCCCAGCAGGGTGCTGCTGATCAGGTAGGCTTCCAGCCCGATTTCCAGGAAACGGGTAATGGTGGTGGCCGCGCTGTTGGTGTGCAGGGTGCTCAGCACCAGATGGCCGGTGAGGGCGCTTTCCACCGCCATCTTTGCCGTTTCCTGGTCGCGGATTTCCCCCAGCATGATCACGTCCGGGTCGTGGCGCAAAATATGTTTCAGCGCCTTGGCGAAGGTGTAGCCGATCTGCGGGTTGATCTGGATCTGGGCGATGCCGTCGATGTGGTATTCCACCGGGTCTTCGACAGTGATGATGTTGATGCTGTCGTTGCGGATGTGTTCCAGCGCGGTGTAGAGCGTGGTGGACTTGCCGGAGCCGGTGGGGCCGGTGACCAGGAACATGCCGTTGTTGCGGCTGAGCAGGTGGCGGATGCGCTCGGCGTCGTCGCCTTCATAGCCCAGGTCTTCCAGATGCTGCATGGCGAACTGGCTGTCCAGCAGGCGGATGACCACATCTTCGCCATAGATGCCGGGCATCAGCGACAGGCGCAGGTCCACTTCCTTGTTGGCGTAGCGGATGCGGGCGCGGCCGTCCTGCGGCACGCGGTGCTCGGAAATGTCCATGCCGCCGAAAATCTTCAGGCGGGTGATGATCGGGGCCAGCAGGTTGCGGCTGAATGAGCGCTGCCGCACCAGCTGGCCGTCAATGCGGAAGAAGATGTCCACCGATTTCAGGCGCGGGCGGATATGGATGTCGGAGGCGCGGCCGATCACGGCTTCGGTGATCAGGTTCTGCACCAGCTGCACCACCGGCCGCTCCAGCACCTTGTCGCTGAGCTTCTGCTCGCCGGGCGGGGTTTCGTCGCCCATCAGCAGTTCGACATTTTCCAGCGCCCGGTTGATTTCGGCCTGGCCGTAATGCGCGGAAATGGCCTCCAGGATGTCGCCGGTGGTCGCCACGGCGATTTCGATGGTCAGGTCGGTCAGGAAGCGCAGCGATTCCAGCACGGTGTTGTCCGTGGGGTCCGACATCGCCACGATCAGCCGGTTTTCCTCCTTCAGCAGCGGAAAGACCAGGTGCTTGCGTGCGAAGGAAACGGGGACGGTAATCACCACGGCCGGGTCGATGTCGAAATCGCGGATGTGCACGAAGGGCAGGCCGAAGGTGCCGGCCAGCAGGTGGCCGAGGTCTTCCTCGGAAATCAGTCCCTTGGCGAAGAGCAGGAAGCCGATGTGCTGGTTGCCCGCACCGTTCGGTTCGGCCATGACGGCGTTCAGTTCATCCTTGCTGATCAGGCCGGTGTCCAGCAGCATGCGCGCCGTCGGTTGCGGCGCGGCGGGGTGGCGATAGTAGTCCAGCAGCTGATCGGTATTGCGGATGACGTCGAGATATGGAATGGATACCGAATGCTTGGCAACGGGCGCCGGAGTCAATGTCATGGTCGATACTCGGAAGGGCGCGTTCCTGTGCCGGACTGTGATCTCTTTCACATGATATACGCAGAACCGCCATGGCGGTCAATCCGCGCCCGCTGGACGGCGCGGTTCGCGGGGACGGACGGAATCGGCGGATAAAAATGCAGTTCCGGCGCATTTTTGGCGGACGTCCCGCAAACCCATTCCAACCGGACGCAAAATCGCTTAAAACCGTCAACATTCCTTCGGGTCATTACATAACAAGGAGTTCGTCCCATGTCTTCCACCATCGAATCCGTCCTGCACGAAAACCGCCATTTCCCGCCGTCCGCTGAATTCGCCGCCAAGGCCCGCGTCTCGGGCATGGAAGCCTACCACGCCCTGTGCCGCCAAGCCGCCGAGGACTACGAGGGTTTCTGGGCCGGGCTGGCCCGCGAACGCCTCAGCTGGAAGCGGCCGTTCACGCAGGTGCTGGATGAAAGCAATGCGCCGTTCTATTCATGGTTTGCCGACGGCGAACTGAACGTTTCCTACAATTGCCTGGACCGCCACCTGCCCGAACTGGCGAACAAGCTGGCGATCATTTTCGAGTCCGACAACGGCACCGTCACCCGCGTCACCTATGCCGAACTGCACCGCAAGGTCTGCCAGCTGGCCAACGGCCTGAAGAGCCTGGGCATCACCAAGGGCGACCGGGTTCTGGTGTACATGCCGATGAGCATTGAAGCGGTGGTGGCAATGCAGGCCTGCGCCCGCATCGGCGCCATTCATTCCGTGGTCTTCGGCGGTTTCTCGGCCAAGAGCGTCAACGAGCGCATCATCGACGCCAAGGCGCGGCTGGTGATTACCGCCAACAGCGGCGTGCGCGGCGGCAAGATCGTGGCGCTGAAGGAAACCGTGGACGAAGCGCTGGCGATGGGCGGCTGCGAGTCGGTGGAGCGCGTGGTGGTGT
Source organism: Fluviicoccus sp. (assembly GCA_036273075.1). GTDB lineage: Bacteria > Pseudomonadota > Gammaproteobacteria > Pseudomonadales > Moraxellaceae > Fluviicoccus. Next base: position 5,356 of record DASUIL010000028.1, read on the forward strand.
TCAAGCGCGTGTTGCACGAGGACGGCCCGTGGACGCTGGGCCGGGACCTCTGGTGGCATGACCTGGTGGCCAAGCAGCCCGAAGTCTGCGAGCCGACCTGGGTGCTGGCCGACGATCCGCTGTTCATCCTCTACACCTCCGGTTCCACCGGCAAGCCCAAGGGCGTGCAGCACAGCAGCGCCGGTTACCTGCTGGGTGCGGTCAACAGCATGCTCTGGACCTTCGACTACAAGCCCGATGACGTGTTCTGGTGCACCGCCGACGTCGGCTGGATCACCGGCCACACCTATGTCGCTTACGGGCCGCTGGCGGTGGGTGCGACGCAGGTGATTTTCGAAGGCGTGCCGACCTATCCCGACGCCGGGCGTTTCTGGAAGATGATCGAGGAACACCGCGTCACTACCTTTTACACCGCGCCGACGGCGATCCGTTCGCTGATCAAGCTGGGCGGGGAATTGCCGAAGCAGTACAACCTGTCGTCGCTGCGCCTGCTGGGCTCGGTGGGCGAGCCGATCAACCCGGAGGCGTGGATCTGGTACCACGAAGTGGTCGGCGGCGGCCGTTGCCCGATTGTCGATACCTGGTGGCAGACCGAAACCGGCGGCCACATGATTACGCCGCTGCCGGGCGCGGTGGCGACCAAGCCGGGTTCCTGCACCTTCCCGCTGCCGGGCATCATGGCCGATGTGGTGGATGAGGCCGGGGAGCCGGTGGAGCTGGGCAAGGGCGGCATCCTGGTGATCAAGCGGCCGTTCCCGTCGCAGGTGCGCACGCTGTGGGGCGACCCCGAGCGCTTCAAGAAGTCCTATTTCCCGGAAGAGTTCAACGGCAAGTACTACCTGGCCGGCGACTCCGCCAACCGCGACGCCGAGGGTTATTTCTGGATCATGGGCCGCATCGACGACGTGTTGAACGTGTCCGGCCACCGTCTGGGCACCATGGAAATCGAGTCGGCGCTGGTGGCCAATCCAAAGGTGGCGGAAGCCGCCGTGGTCGGTCGTCCGGACGCCATCAAGGGCGAATCGGTGGTGGCCTTCGTGGTGCTGAAGGGCGCGCGGCCGAGCGGGGCGGAAGCCAAGGCGCTGGTGGCGGAACTGCGCGACTGGGTGGCGAAGGAAATCGGCGCCATCGCCAAGCCGGATGACATCCGCTTCGGCGACAACCTGCCCAAGACCCGTTCCGGCAAGATCATGCGCCGCCTGCTGCGCGCCATCGCCAAGGGCGAGTCGATTACGCAGGACACCTCGACGCTGGAAAACCCGGCCATTCTGGCGCAGTTGCAGGAGCCGAATTAAGCCATGATCGCCATCGTCCACCGGCTGCTGCTGACCACCACCGTGCTGGCCTCGCTGGCGGTTTCCGCCCCGGCGCGGGCTGCGCCGCCGCTGGACGACTACCGGGACTATTCCCGCGCGTCCGCCAAGGAGCTGATGCTGCGCCGCCAGGCCAACGGCCTGGACCAGAAAACCATGTCCTGCCTGGGCGGCGGCTGCGCCGGTAACGCCGCCGCCGCCACCGACCTGGACGAGGGCGCGGAAAAGCTGCTGAAGGCGTCGTTGCTGCCGGTGGGCATGCTGCTGGAGTTTACCGGCGGCGGCTTGAAGTCAATGACCGACGCCTGGGACAAGGCCAGCCTCAACCGGCTGCGCCAGAAAGTCGGCAAGAAGATCCGCGCCAGCGACAAGGAATGGGCGGGCTATGTCGAGGACATCCAGCGCGACCAGAACGGCACCAACATCATCCTGCTGGGGCATCAGTACAAGGCCGCCACCCGCGAGGCCCTGATCGCCCTGAAGGAAGGGGATGCGGACAATTACCTGCGTATTCTCAAGCGCGGCATTGATATTGACGATGACCGCGCCGTGGCGATGTACACCGAGGAAATGGCGCGACGCCCGGCGCAGAAGGAAGAGTTCAAGGCGTATCTGGCCGAGGGCTGCAAGGCCAAGAGCGCGCTGTTTCGCAAGCACTCGCCTTACTACAACCTGTCCGCCGTGTTGTGCATGAATTACCAGCAGATGGGGGGCAGTCTCTATGCCTTGGGCAATCCCCAGTTTGGCGGCTTGAGCGACTCCCTGCGCGATATTGTGTCGCCCGCCTTGTACCGTCAGCAACTGCTGGACAGCATGCATAACCGCCGGGGCAAATTCGCCGACGGATACTACTGCATCGAGAAGTACGGCACCGGCCAGCTGAGTGATGCCGCCTGCAAGGAGAAAAAAGAGGAGGATGTCTGGCAGGCGATGAAATCGGATGCCGTGTCCGTGGAGAAGGAGCGCTGCGTGGCCTGCGCGGGCCTGTGGTACGACTGGTTCAGTGACTATTTCACGGACAGCGGTCGTCCGGCCATGTTTGATGTGGCCTTGCTGCTGCGCGAAGGGCAGCCCAAGGATGAGGATGTGCTGGAGCTGATCCGCGGCGCGGTAACGACCAAGGGCGGTCGGGCGCATACCTTGCCGATCATTGCACAATGGGCGCAGGAACAGCAGGCGCCGGGCTTCCTGACCGCCATCGGCCTGGCGCTGGAAAAATTCAAGGCTTACCCGGACGCGGTGACGTGGTATACCCGCGCCGCCGAGGCCGGGCAGACTGCCGCCATGCGCAACCTCGCGGCCCTGCTGGACAGCGACAAACTGGAAAAACCGGACGCCGCCGCCTCGCTGCAATGGCTGGAAAAGGCCTCGCTGGCGGGGGATATGACCGCCCGCGCCGGGTTGGGTTACCGCCTGCTGAACGGCCAGCGGGTGACTGCCGATGTGGCGCGAGGCGGCAGCCTGCTCAAGGAAGCGGCGCAAGCCGGAGATGTGCAGGGTGCTTATCTGCTGGGCCGGGCCTATGCGCTGGGCGAGGGTCTGCCGAAGCAGCCGGAGCAGGCTCGTCCGCTGCTGGCCAAAGCGGCGGCGGAAGGGCACGAGGCGGCCAAGGCCCTGCTGAAGGATCTCTGATCTTTCGGGGTCTCTTTATTTCCGCACAACTGTCCTTTATGGGGTTGTGAGGCTTCATCCCGGCGGAGGATAATGAAAATCCGTCCCCGTTTCCGGTCCCGATGAGGCCTTTTCCATGCGCAGACTCCTTCCCCGTTTCGATTTGCAGGCCCGGCTGGACCAGGCGCAAAGCTATGCCGAATGGCTGGCCGCCGCCGAGGCGCTGGACGAGGCCGAGGGCTTGCTGGAATGGCGTCAGACCGACGGCTCGGCCTTCTTTCATGAGCGGCTGATCCGTGACCATATCCGCCGCATGCAGGCGCTGCGCCAGAGCGGCGATCTGGAAGCGCTGGCGGCGCTGCTGCAGGAGAGCGTTTACCGTCATCTGGGCGAGCTGAACAATCCCGAGCTGTATCTTTACGCCCGTTCCGGCACCAAGCATGTCGTCACCGACTATCTGGACGAAGTGGAATGCGTGATGCGTACGCTGTGCGACCAGACCATTCCCGGCATGAGCGAGGCGCGCAAGCTGGCGCTGTTCGAACAGGCGGCGCTGATCTACGGCCGTCCGGCGCTGATGCTGAGCGGCGGCGCGGCCTTCGGCATTTACCATCTGGGCGTGGTCAAGGCCTTGTGGGAACAACGCCTGCTGCCGCAGACGCTGGCCGGGTCGAGCATGGGCGCGATCGTGGCGGCGGCGGTTTGCAACCGCTCCGACGCCGAGCTGGACGACCTGTTCGCCGAATCGCAGGACCGCATCCACCGCCTCGCGCTGCGCTGGCGCACGCCGGTGGGGATGTGGAAGCACCGTACCGCCATGGATGAAACTCAGGTATTCGAACACATTGTCGCCAATGCGGGCAGCGCCACCTTCCTGGAGGCCTACCGCCACAGCGGCCGCATCCTGAATATATCGGTATCCCCGACGCGCACCCGGCAGAAGCCGCGCGTACTGAATTACCTGACCTCGCCGGATGTGTTGGTGGAATATGCGGCGCAGGCCTCGTGCGCGGTGCCGGGCCTGTTCCCGCCGGTGGCCTTGCAGGCGCTGCGGGCGGATGGCCGGCAGGTTCCCTACATGAGCACCGAGACCTGGATCGACGGCACCGTACATGGCGACCTGCCGCGCGAACGGCTGGCGCGGCTGCATAATGTCAACCAGACCATCGTCAGCCAGGCCAACCCGCACGTGATTCCGTTCATCACCCACCGCAAGCAGCGCGGCATCCAGGCGGTCGGCAAGCGGGTGGTATCTTCCTTCATTCATACCGGCACCGCCGAACTGCTGGACATCGGCAAGCAACTGTTCGAGAAGACGCCGCTGAACCCGGTGCTGGCGCAGGCGCACGCGGTGGCGGCGCAAACCTATCTGGGCGACATCAACATCCAGTATCCGTTCCGGCCGTCGGCCTATCTGAGGGTGATTTCCAACCCGACGCCGCAAGGGCTGGCGGACTACATCCGCGCCGGGGAAAAAGCGACCTGGCCGCAAATGGCCATGATCCGTGACCTGACCCGCATCAGCCGGGTATTCCCGGAGTGCATCGCCGTGATCCGGGAGCGGATGCGGCCGCAACTGCTGGAAGCCCGCCCGCCCGCCGTTTGACGAACAAGGCATGGAAATCCGGGGGCGCTTGTGTCAGCCTTGCGGCCTTGCTTCCGATCGAATGGAGTTGAAAGAGATGAGTGAGGAATCCGGACAACGTCGCCGTCATCACCGCCGCCGCCGTTTGCGCAGCCGTGAGCGCGTCAAGCGTGTGCTGGTCGCGATCTGCATCCTGGTCGTGCTCGTGGCGGCGGGATACTTCATCAAGACACTGATCGGCTCTGTGCCTGAAGTGCCCGGAGTCTGGAAAGGCAACGCGGATGGCCGCACTTATGAAATCGACCGCCAGAATGACGGTTACCTGCTGGCCATTGACGGCCGCCGCCTGCCGGTGCAATCCGCCGAGATCAACCGCCGTCGGGGGGAAGTCCGCCTAAGGGTGCAGACGGGATCGGGGCTGGTAGCCAACTGGACCCTGAACCTGGTGGAGACACCCGGTTCGGGCATGGCCATTCACCTCGACAAGGACGGCCTGGCCTCGGAAACCCTCACCTTCAAGCATGTGCTGTCGCCCGGCGACCGGCAGCGCCTGCAAACCCTGACACCCGATACCTCGATCCGCTGGTCGCCCTCCTTTGATTGCACCAAGGCCGAGACTGCGGTACAGCGCATGCTTTGCACCGATCGCGCACTGGCGGCCAGCGACGTGCGGCTGGCGGCGCTGGCGAAGGCCGCCGGTAAAGACGATCAGGAAGCCGCGCTGCGCTGGGAAAAGGCCATTCGCGATGTCTGCGTGGATCTGGCCTGCCTGCGCGACGCCTATTCGGCCCGCATGGTTGCCTTGAATATCAAGCGCGATGCCGAGGATGTGGCGCGTATCGAGCGAACCCTGGATCTGGCCAACCAGTTGAGCGGGATGACACGGGGGGGGACGGTTGCCGCGCCCGGCGCTACCGCGCCGGCGCCCGACCCGTCGGACGAGGAGGATGATTCGGACGAGTAGGGCGGTTCCGGCCGTCCGGCGGCCCCAAATGACAAGATTTTGACCCGACTTGGACTATCGTCCTTGATTTCGCGGCCGGTAAGATGTTTCTATCGGAAAACGATACTTCAGGCGTTTTACGCCGGAACACTGACCCAACCCGCGGGAGTTTTCATGTCCAGCCAGCATCTTGATGTCATCATTGTCGGCGCCGGCCTGTCCGGTATCGGCGCGGCCTTCCACCTGCAACGTGACTGCCCGAAAAAGACCTACGCCATCCTGGAAAGCCGTCAGGCCATCGGCGGCACCTGGGACCTGTTCCGCTATCCCGGCATCCGTTCCGATTCCGACATGTACACCCTGGGCTACAGCTTCAAGCCCTGGACCAACCCCAAGGCCATCGCCGACGGTCCGTCCATCCGCAGCTACATTCAGGAAACCGCCCGCGAAAACGGTATCGATCGTCACATTCGCTATGGCAAGAAGATTGTCAGTGCCGCCTGGTCCACGCCCGATGCCCGCTGGACGCTGAACATCCAGAACACCGCCACCGGCGAAACGGAGCAGCTGACCTGCAACTACCTGTGGATGTGCACCGGCTACTACAAGTACGACAAGGGCTACACTCCGGACTTCCCCGGCCGCGACACCTTCAAGGGCCAGATCATCCACCCGCAACATTGGCCGGAAAACCTGGACTATACTGGCAAGAAGGTGGTGATCATCGGCAGCGGCGCGACCGCCGTGACGCTGTTGCCCGCCATGACCGACAAGGCCGCGCATGTCACCATGCTGCAACGCTCGCCAACCTATATTGTCACCATTCCCGAGAAGGACCCGATTGCCACCGGCCTGCGCCGTTTCCTGCCGGAAAAGGCGGTTTACCGCATCACCCGCGCCAAGAACGTGTCGCTGACGCTGGGCTTCTTCAATCTGGCGAAGAAGAAGCCGAAGCCGGTGCGTCGCCTGCTGCTGTCGCTGACCCGCCGCCAGCTGGCGGGCAAGGTGGACATGAAGCACTTCACCCCCAGCTACAACCCGTGGGACGAGCGCCTGTGCGCGGTGCCCGACGGCGACCTGTTCAAGGTGCTGCGCCAGGGCAAGGGCTCGGTGGTCACCGACCATATCGATACCTTTACCGAAAAGGGCATCAAGCTGAAGTCCGGCCAGGAGCTGGAAGCGGACATCATCATCACCGCCACCGGCCTGGACTTGCAGATCATGGGCGGCGCCACTTTCAGCGTTGACGGCAAGCCGGTCAACCTGACCGAGCGCATGAACTACAAGGGCATTTTGTTTGAAGGCATGCCGAACCTGGCGATGGTCTTCGGTTACACCAATGCTTCGTGGACGCTGAAGGCGGACATCAGCAGCGAATATGTCTGCCGGGTGCTGAACCAGATGGACAAGCGCGGCCTGCGCCAGAGCATGCCGGTGAACAAGGATGTCTCGGTCAAGCAGGAAGCCTTTGTGGAGATGCATTCCGGCTACATCCAGCGTGCGCTGGCGCATTTGCCGAAGCAGGGGAACAAGGCGCCGTGGAAGGTCTACATGAACTACATGCTGGATCTGGGTACGTTGCGCTACAAGCCGATTGATGACGGGGTGATGGAGTTTTCCAACCCGGCGGGGAAGGCGCAACGCGCGGCTTGATGTCGGCGTGGTAAATGAGAGGGGGGCCGTAAGGCCCCTTTTTTCTTGGACGAGAAGAGGGGGTTTCTTGCTTTCTCAGCTGGGTGTGTTTTTGCGACTGCCCCGCCGGACGAGTCCGGCCAGGGCATCACCGTGAAGATGGGTTGACGGAGAGATTCTTTACAGAATTGTTATGCTTTATCTGCACAAAAGCTATCGTGGCTGACTTTGTATAGGTGCAGCTCCTCACCACCCGTTCCATGCACACTATCTACACATGCTTCGTTATCAAAAAATAGTACGCAGGCCGCACTTCCACGCTCTCGCGAGCTTAGGTAGACAATTCCATCAAGCGGCTTATCGCCAATCTTCAACACATGCCGGACATACTCCGACACTACCTGCGTAGGCACATACTCGATGTGCTCTCTACCATCCTTCTGTACCGGCATGGTTATATCACCAATAAAACCGCGCAGAAACGCAATATTATGTCTTGTGTCGCGTGAGCACGGCTCGAAAATGCTCGGTGTAAAAGGCACCTTAGTTAGATCCAGCAATACAAGGTCGCGCAAATTTTTGAAGTGCCCGAAGGTTCCATTGTGGTGTTTGCCATCTGGGCGGTAGGTTTCTGCGATACAGGTTTCCTTATCAAAAGCACCGTAAAACATCGAGATTCCAGCCGGGCTCATCCTATTTGGAAATACACATGCTTCAACTGGCGGGGAGCCTAACTCTGATGCGGATTTGAGAGACGTATTTGCATCGTGTATTCGGAGTCTATATACCCATGTTCCGGCGGGAATTACCCTGACCAAATTCAAGCGCTGTACTAAAGAACCAAAAATCGCCAAGAAACTACTGACGGGTATATGGTCATCATCCATTGAATCCAGAGCGGCATCCTCTACATTCAAGAATACAAATCGAGCCCTGTGCTTTATAAAGGACGAAAACCTTCGCCAGCCATATTGAAGAGCTTTGCTAGGAGAAAGTCGGTAGAAATCCCGCTGGCACCATTGATGATCCCCGAGCGCCGTTAAGATGTCCTGCCTAAGCTCTTCAGTTTCAACATCCAAGCCCGCTTTCTCAAAGATCGCATCATACGAGTCAATTACATCGCCGACCCACTCTCCTTCATCCCAGGGAACGCCCTCGTTATATGGGTCTCCATACTCAGACCTAAGACCATTCAAAATCGCCTCTGAAAGATCATCGAACTTCGCTGCAATTTGTCGTCGAGATTTCTTTCCACAATAGCTGCATGACTTGCTAACGGCGCAAGCTTTAATGTGCTCTTGCAATGCGTAGTCGCTCACACATTCGGGACATACAAACTTGTCAGCCACACTCCAATAGCCGCGCCTTTCCTGCTCCATCATCCATGCCTTTGCTCTTCCCACGACAGTAATCCCCTTATGGCATCAAGTAACGCACAATGTTTGATCTCAGTCCGCGGCCCAACAGGGCCGTCGCGCCTACAGTGAGTGGTTGGCGTGCAGCACACGCTACCTACTTCTTGTCAGAAAAAAGTGCATCAAGAACGTTAATGGCACCGATGGTTGCCAATACCGCCGCAGAAGCCTTGAACAAGTCAGATTTGGATTTTTCAGACCAGTTTCTCTCTATAATTGAGAAAGCGCTTCTAAAGTAGTTCGCAATTAGAGGTGCTTTCCGGTTTATGTCTGCCTTGCTACGCATGTCAATTTCTATGTACTGCACATATTGAGACAAAAATGAACCGACGTTTGTGCCTTTCTGGACGAAGACGAGAACGGGTTTATTCTCAATAGCGGCCATTCCCATTTCCACGTGAAGCATTTCGGAGATTCCCCTTCCAGCACTACTCGAATTATTGACATCTTGCTGGATGTACCTCGGGGTAGCTGCCAAAACCACGCAATCGCAGCTTTTGACACCATCAATCATTTGTTTCCAGATTGGCTCCGGGGCTGCCTGATACTTTCCGACCGTTCCAGTAGGCTCAAATCCAAAGTGACGACAAAGCCTCGCCACGAAGTTGACGAACTCCTCGTCTTCTGGCCGGAGGCTACAACTGAGGAACGCAATCGGACGCCTTTCTTGCTTGCTCATCTCACAGTCCTTTGACATGCACGCTAACTATTCGCGTAAGGCGCAAGCACCTTACAGTCAAGGTAAAAAAACAGTAATTACTGAATTCAAAAATAGCCCAGTAATTGGCTGGGTTATTGTCGCACTTGACGGATAATTTTGGTGTCTGCACTAAAATATGAAATACACATACTCGGTATTTCCTATTCTTTTGGCTAACATTACATTACTTTTCTCGTCAATGTGCTCCAGTAAAAATGGTAACGGCTCTTTATATTCTGGCAGCTTCGTAATTCCAAGCCCCCATAAGCTTCTTATGTTTAGCTCGGAGGGTCTGATTTTTGAAACTTTGTCAATGTCGGATAATAACTTATTTAAACATGCTGTTGGGCTGGGATCTTGTTTTATTTCTAAGGCTACGTATCTTCCTAAAGTCCAATGCTTTTTGCGAAGAATAAAGTCTGGCCGAAAATAAATTTTGTTGCGCTCTTTTCTTCCGTCGAACTTTAAAGTGACCTCTCGCTTCCACTCAAGACCAGAATCATGACGGCTAAAAAAATGAGCCAATTCAATTTGAAGCCAGTTCTCCCATCCTTTAATTTCATACTCAGCAAACGTTTTAAAATACCTCGATATTTTTTCATTTGTAAAGAATTCATGTATAAGAGACTCAAGAAACGAAAAATCCCTACGCATTATTATATTCCTAATTTTGATATCAACACAAAATCCGGCAACCTAATTTTCCAAAAGCGGCGTAGAAAACTGAACTCCTTTCCCGCAAAGCACCATGCCGCAACAATCAGAACGTACCATACCCCGATCCCACCGACAACAACCCGCCTTGAATTCCAGCCGACCGTGTTCGTTTGCAGGCAGATGCGTCAATCAGCCCCTAGATACCCCGTCACGCCCGCCTTCCAAAGGCCTTCACCCGCTCCAGCCACCTTTCCCGCTGCCGCACCGAGCTCCCCCGCACCGGCCCAAAACCGGTAATCGCAACCGGTTTAATCCCACTGAATTCCAGAATGGTACGCCGCATCTGCTGATGCCCCGGCATCCGATAAACCCAGCGGTAATACCAGGGAGGGGAGTCCATGGTCACAAACAAATGAGCCGACCGCCCCGCCAGCAGACGATCCCATAACGGCGAGCCTTTCCGGTACTTGAAGGCAAAGCCCGGCAGGAACACCCGGTCGATAAAACCCTTGAGCAAAGCCGGCATGGCACCCCACCAGACGGGATAGACAAAGACCAGATGCTGCGCCCACGTAATGGCCGCTTGCCCCGCCGCCAGGTCGGGTTCCAGCGGCTGGGAGGAGGCGTACCCCATGCGGAGTACCGGGTCAAACGCCAGGTCGCCCACGGCAATCAGGCGGACGTCATGCCCGGCCGCCTTGGCGCTTTCCACATAAGCATGGGCAATGGCCCCGCAAAAGCTATCGTTGTTCGGGTGCCCAAGGATGACCAGGATGCGTTTGTTCATGCGAGTGATGTCCGAAAGATGAAGAGATGAAACCGGCAGGACTTATGCCTCCAACGCCTTCCGCCACTTCGCAATCAACGCCCCATGATCCACCTCATCCGGATGAAACCCCGCCTTATAAAACGCCAGATAATGCGGCAGCGTGCTGACGACCATATCCGCCAGATAAGCCGCATCACGCACATTCAGCAACAGCTTCCGCGGACTGCCCAGACTGGCTTTGCGGTCCTGCCACAGCAGGTTGCCGGTCATGGTCGCCACGCCCATCACAAAACCTACCGACACCGTGCGCATGCTGCGCCGCCGCTGCGCCAGACTCTCCGCTCCGTTGCCGAACACCGCCTGATAGACATTGAACGCCACCGCCTTGTGCTCCAGCTCCTCCAGCGCATGCCACAGCCACAACTGCCGCAGGTTGTCGTCAAAGCCGTCGAACAGCTGCGGACGGCTAAGCAGGTGCGCGGCAATCAGCGCGGTGAAGTGTTCATAGGCCACCGTCGCCGCCAACTGGCGGCGCGGGGAGCGGGTGCGCAGCGTAGCCATGCCCGCCTGCATTTGCGGCTCGAAATCCTGGAGACGGTAATCGTCCGCCTGGATACCGGCATTGAAGCGGGCGTGTGCCTGCGAGTGCATCGCTTCCTGACCGATGAACGCCGAAATATCCTTCTGCAACTGCGGATCGGTCACCCGGTCACGCACATTGCGCACGCTGTGCACAAAGAATTGCTCTCCGTCCGGGAAGGTCATCGATAAGGCCGTCAGCAGGTGCGACATCAGCGGCGACTGGCCCCGGAAGTAGTGACGCTGTAACGGCCGCTCCGCATCGAAGCGGCTGCGGCGGACGGTGATGGCGCTCATGCCGGTCGGCTCCGTTCAGACTTCATGCACGAACAGTTCGCGCTCGAAACGAACCTGCGGCCAGAACACTCCGTCCTCGGCGCGCTCCCCGGCAGCCACCACCATGATCGGGAAAGCCCCGTCCGGCAGGTTCAGCAGCTTGCTGACGCGGGCGTCGTCATAGCCTTCCATCATGCAGGTGTCGTAGCCGTGGGCGCGGAAGGCCAGCACCAGGTTCTCGCAGGCCAGCGCGGCGCTCTTGGCGGCCCACAGCTTGACCTCGTCTTCGGTGAAGGGGCCGCGCGGCAGCGGCGTGAAGATGCCGCCTACGGAGATGGCCGCCTTCTTCACCCGGGCGAAGCTGTTCAGCGGGCCGGGCATGTAGTTGTAGGGAATCATCTGGTAGTAACGCTTCACCAGCGGCGGCACTTCCGGCATCGGCCAGTCGCGCATCATTTTCTTGGAGAACTCGTTGACGCGGTCGGTGCGCGCCACGCAGACGATCAGTTCCGCCGCGCTCTTGGCCGCCCACTGGCTCATGCAGGCCTTCACCAGCTTGGCCTTTTTGCCGGACGAACGCACCACATAGAACTCCCAGGGTTGCAGGCCGGAGGAGCAGGGGGCCAGCATCGCCAGGTCCAGGCAGTCGTCCACGACTTCCTTTGGGATAGGTTTGCTGGTGAATTTGCGGACGGAGCGACGGCTGGTGACGACCTGACGGAAGGCCTCGACGTCGAGGCCTTGCGGGGCTGGCTCGTAATAGCGTTCCTTGCCGTCGATCAGTTTGGTCTGGATGGGCGCGTGCGTGGAAGCGGTCATCGGGGTAACTCCGGCTGTGATTTGACAGTGTCAAAATTATCGAACTGTTTGATGGTTGTCAAACTGAATCGACGGGCCGGAGCGGAAGATTCGTGAATGCTGGATCAGGGCGGATTGAGCAGGAATACCACTTCACCGAGATAACGGGGATTGCGACCCAGCCGGTCTTGCCAACCGGCATCCCAATCGCCCCCCTGCACCAGTCCGATCTTGAAGGGAATCTCCAGCCGCGACAGGCTGTCCAGATAGCGTTCATAACCGGGTTCGGTGCGGCGACTGCGATAGGTCTGCACCACGATTTCATCGACCACGCCCTGCAGGCGGTTCAGCGTGGCGACATCGCCGGTTTGCGTCCAGTCCAGCAGGCCGGTGATGCCCAGACGGCAGTCGGCGGGCAGTTGTTGCCGCAGTTGCCGCAGGAAGGCGGCATAGTCGCCCAGGCGCAGGCTGCGGGCGTCAAAGTCGATCTGGATGCCGGTGACATGGCTGCCGCGATGCCGCCACAAAGCCGCGCGGCGAGCCAGCGCCTTGGCGATGTCCGGCGTCCAGTCCAGCCGCTGCACCCGCCACGACAGCCAGACCTCGGGCGTCGCCAGCCGCACCGGGTTGATCCCCTGGATATGCAGTTCCGCGGTCGGGCCGGTGCCGGAGATTTCGCCCTGCAGTACATACAGGGTTTGTGCCCGGCGCAGCACTTCCGGCTGCGCCCGCACGCCCGCCCATAGCCAGAACTGGCGGTAATCCGCCGCCTCTACCGCCGCGAAGGCCGGCTGCGCGGCCAGCAGCGCCGCCACCAGCCACCGTGAGCGTTTCACCACCAGATCCGTTGCCGCTTCGCCCACTCGGTCTTGGCGTAGCGGGTTTTCAGCAGGGTGAACCAGCGCTGGCGTTCCCGGCGCGGGATCTCGGCGCTGCCGCAGTGGTTGTTGCCGCTGGTGGCGAAACAGCTCAGCGCCCGTGACAGGGCGTAGGCGCGGTGATTGTCGCTGACATCCGGGGCGTTGATCTCCTGCCGGTACAGGTCGAGGCTGGTGCGCGCCGTGCCGCCGAAGCGGTCAGGGCCGCTGCCCAGCGCGCCGTCGGGTTGTCCGGGGAAGGCAAAGTCGGTTTGATTACGGAAGAAATCGGCCAGGCAGTTGGTGGCGGCCGCATCGCCGGGCGCTTCCGCCAGACGAGCCGCCAGTTGTGCGATCGGGGTGCAGCCGTAATCCGGCGAGGTGACGGTGGTATCCGGGGAAATGGCGGCCGGGGTCGCCAGGGTCAGGTCGCGGGCGAAGTCGGTGTAGCGGCCGCGCGTCAGGTCCTTGGCCAGCAGCTGCCAGTGCGCCGCTCCGCGTTCCTCCGGGGTCAGGTGCGCGGCAACCACCGCCTGGCGCAACAGCGGCGCCGACGCCACCGGCAGCACGGTTTGCCGGAACAGCGGCTGGGTGATAGGGGAGTCGGCGGCCAGCACCGTGGCCAGCCGGTCGGCGCGCTCCAGCGTCATCGCCAGTGTCAGTTGCAGCAGCGTGATCCGGGCGGTATCGCTTTCCCGCGCCAGTTGCCGCCGCCAGTGTGCTTCCGCCTCGTCCCAGCGTTTCATCGCCGCCAGCGACAGGCCGTGCAGCACGCGGGTGCTGAAGTTGAGCAGGCTGCGCGGGGCGTCGTCGGGCAGGGCGGTGGCCTTGGCGGCGGCCGCGTAGTCATGGTCAATCTCATAGCGCTGCATCGCCAGCAGGTAGGGCTGCCACTCCGGGGCGGTCGCCCAGCCGGCGTCGGCAATCCGTTGTTTCAGCGCCGCCGCCGTGGGCTTGGCGGCCTGATCCTCCGGCGAGGCCCAGGGCGAGGGGGCGCGCAGGTTACGCAGGCCGTCCACCAGCAGCAGCTCCGGCAGGGCGGCCGGGGCTTTGGCGGGCATGCGGTCCAGCAACTTGTGATCCAGTTCGATCAGCAGGTAGTAATTGCCGTCGCCGCTGCGGAAGGCCTCGGTAAAGCGGCGCGCCAGCGATTCGCTGTCCTGCTGCAGCCAGTCCACCCGACGGTACAGCCGTCGCGCCGAGGCGCTGTAACGGCCTTGCGGATAGAGGCGCAGGTAGTCGTCAATGCGTGCTTCGGCGGTGCGCAGGGCGGCCTGATCCACCTTGGCCAGATCCAGGTCGCCCCATTCACCGACAGCGTTCTGCTGTGCCCGGTTCAGCGGCGCGCGGATGCGCAGGTAGCGGGCGGTTTCGGCAATCCACGGCGAGGCGGCCCCGGTCAGCGCGGCGAATCCGGCATCGGCCTGGTCATACTGGGCGTTGTAGAAAGCCGAGGCGGCTTGCAGGTAGCGGGTGAATTCCGCGCCCGCGCCCTTTTCCGGCAATCCGGGGGGCAGCGGCTTGAGGTTGCCTTCGCACTGGCCGGTCAGTTGCAGACGCGCTTCCGCCAACGCGCGGGTATCGGCGGCGGACAGGGCGGCCTGTTGCAGGGCTTCCAGAAAGCCGGTGACGGCGGCTCCCGCGTTCGACTGGCAGGGCGTGGCCGGATAGTTGCCCCAGCTTTCTGTCACCGGCTGCCAGGCGCTGTCCGGCAGGCCCAGCGCGCCCAGCACGGCGGGCGGTGTCGGTGCGGAATCGGTGCCGGAGGAGGCGGCATCCTCCTCGCTCATCAGTTGCCGCATGTCGTTGTCGGCCGCGAACAGCGGCGTGTAGCCGTCGGATGGCTGCGCCCACGGGCGGCCCCGGTACAGGCCTTTCTCCGCCAGCACCAGCGTCAGGTTCATGCGCGTGTCGTTTTCCGGGGAGAGGAAGGGCAGCGCCGCCAGCCCGCATTGCCGGGCGCTCAGCGTCAGTTCGGCGGTGCACCCGTCGGGGCCGCAGGCCTGCGCAGTGGTAGCGAAAAGGGACAGTGCGGTGATGAATGCGGACAGGTGGCGCATGGCGGGCTCGGCGGGCTTTCGCAAGGGGAAAGTCCAAGGGTATAGTCCGGGGTCACCTGTCGTCCAGCCGGAGTTTCCCCATGCCCTTCATTCGTGTCCGCGACGGCCAGTCGCTGTATGTCCGCATCGTCGGTCGCGGTCAGCCGGTGCTGATGCTGCCCGGCCTGGGCATGCACAGCGCGCACTGGCTGCCGTTCATCCTGCCCTATCTGGGCCGGTTCCGTTTCTACCTGCCGGACTTTCGCGGGCACGGCAAATCCGCCGGGGTGCGCCTGAACCAGGCCGATGTTTTCCACAATCACATGGAGGATGTGCAGGACCTGATTGCCGGGCTGAACCTGCACGATTTCCTGCTGGCGGGCATCTCGCTGGGCGGCACAACGGCGCTGCACCTGAATCGTGAAGCGGGCCTGCACGGCGTGCGCCGCTATCTGCATATTGACCAGTCGCCGTGCGTGGCCAACCGGTCGGACTGGAGTCACGGGCTGTTCGGTCTGCGTCAGGATGAGCTTTTCGGGCAGATGCACCGCCTGGGTGACCTGCTCGACGAACATGACCATCTGACCCATCTGGGTGAATTGCCCCCGTCCGCGCGGCGGGAAGCGGCGGCGACGCTGGCGGAAGTCGCGGTCGCCATGAGCGGCAAGCCCTTGCTGAAGCCGCTGGTGCGGCAACTGCTGGCCAGTCCCGGACAACTGTCGAAGCGCCTGCCGCTCACGCGGCTGGACGACTGCCGTGCCTACCTGCGGGCCTATACCGTCGGCAGTCATGATTACCGGCAGGCGCTGCGGCAGTGCGTGCTGCCGGTCACGGTGATGGTGGGGATGAAGTCGCCGTTATACGCCCCGGCCGGGCAGATGGCGATTGCCGATTACGCGCCCAACGCCCGGATCGTGCGTTTCCACAAATCCGGGCATGCCCCCATGGTGGACGAGCCGCTGAAGTTCATCCGTGAACTGGGGCGCTTCCTGCACGGCTAAGTCTAGCGGTATCGACCGGTGAGGCAGGCGCGCTGGTCGGCATCCACCAGCCGCACCACGTTCCAGCCTTTCTCGGCCGCCGGGGCGGTTTCCACCGCCAGCACCCCGGAAGGCAGCGGCACCGGCCGCTGGAAGCGCACCTCGATTTCCCGGATATGGCCTTGTCGCGCCAGTTGCTCGTAGGTGCGGGCGAACATGCCCAGCCCCTGCAGCACGGTGCGGCCGAAGGGGGACTTGCGACCGGCGCTGTCCAGCCAGTGGATCGGGTTGAAGTCGCCGGTCAGCAGCGCGAACTGGCGGCCGTCGCCGGGCTCCGCCTGCCAGTGGCCGCTGAAGGCCCAGGCCTTGGTGGTGGCCTTGAACGGCTTGGTCATCGCTGCCCGTTGTGACGCGCCGGGCTTGAGGAAGGCCGAATGCAGGATCGCCACCACCCGCTCCGGCTGCTCGGCGGTGCCGGTGGTGATGCGCACCGCCACCTGTGTCACGCCGCCGGACTCAATGATCGACTCCAGGCTGGCGCGCACGATCAGCCGCCGTCCGGCGGGCAGCGGCGCATAGACGCGCATCGACACCCCCTGATTGATCACTTCCGCCAGATTGTAGGGCGACTGGTCGAACATGCGCAGTGCAGGCGACAGGCCCCACTGGCAGAACAGGTGCGGCGGTACGGTCAGCGCATCAGGGCGGGCGACGCCGCACCAGTCCTGATAGGCTTCAACCAGATAGCGCGCGGGCGGGTCGATGGTTTCAATCACGGGACGGTATTCCGCGTGCGGTCGTTTGGGCAGGTAAGCAGCCAGCATCGACTTCACGAACAACCGCAGCCACGTCCGGATCATCGGGCCGTGCTGCAGCATCAGCGCCACGGGCATCGCGCCGGGCGGCATGAAAACGAACATCGTCAACTCCTGTGGACAGCCGTTGCGCGCTTCCCGCCTTGTGGGCGATGGCGCAC
>DASUIL010000029.1:0-6349 GCA_036273075.1 Fluviicoccus sp.
ACGGTTCCTGACGACGCGGCTCCGGCTCGGCGGGTTTCGCCGGCTCAGCCTTCACCGCTTCAAGCGGTCTGGAGGTTTCCGAGGACTTGGCAGGCTGGGCTTGACCCGGTTGCTGCGGCTTGGCGGGGGTGGACTTGTTCAATTCTTGGGACTTGTTCATGATGACCTCTTGGATTGACGCCGCAGCCCGCGGAATTGCCGGCCGCCGGAATCGGAATCGCACTGGAACAATAGAAGCCCCCGGCCTTTCACTCCGTGCGCTGACGCGCTTTAAGGCACAAACTCCGGGTAGTGTTTACAGAATGGCAACCCGGCGGCCGTTTTCCCCTTCCCCCGCCATTTTCTTAACCTTCCACGCCAATTTGACGCCCATCATTTGCGCAACTTCACTAAGAGGAGTAATAACCACACATAACTTGGTACTTTCGTCCCAGATCAAGCATCCCCCGAGGACCCTTGCATGGCCCAGGCCTTGTCCGCATCGCAGCACGCCACCGCCCTGGCGCTGGCGGAAGCCCTGTTTCCGGCCGGAAGCCACAGCTCCGCCGCCAACGGCGAAGCCCTGCTCCGCGCCATCGGCGAACAGTCCGACCGCCAGCCCTGGCTGCGCCGCGCCCTGCCCGCCGCCCTTGCCTTGCTGGACACCCGCTACCGCCTGCGCCACTTCCGCGCCTTCCACAAGGCCACCGTCACCGAGCGCCGCGCTTTCCTCGACACCGTCGCCGCGCACCCGCTGGAAAGCCCGCTGCTGCGCGCCGCCACCCTGCCCTTCAAGCTGGCTTACCTGCTGGATGAAGAGCGCCAGCGCGGTGTAGGCAGCCGCCTGAAACTGGACGCGCCGTCGCAGATCGAACGCTTCCGCTGGCAGTCGCAAGTCACCGCCGACGACGACCTGGACGAAGACCAGGTGCTGGACGTCGACGTGGTCGTCATCGGCACCGGCGCGGGCGGCGCGGCGGCGGCCTACGAACTGGCCTGCCGCGGACTGGCGGTGGTGATGGTGGAAGAAGGCGTCTATCACGACCGCCGCGACTTCGACGGCGACCTGATGAAGGTGATCCCCACGCTGTACCGGATGGGCGCGACGGTCGCCACCGGCAACGTGCTGATTCCGGTGCCGGTGGGACGCTCGGTGGGCGGCACCACCACCATCAACAGCGGCACCTGCCTGCGCACCCCGCCGCGCACCCTGAAGCGCTGGCGCGAGGAATTCGGCCTGCACGCCCTGCGCGATGACGATATGGCACTGTGGTTCGACCGGGTGGAAGAGATGCTGGCCGTGCAGACCGCCGAGATGAAATACATCGGCCCCATCAGCGAAGTAATTGCCGAGGGCGCGGACAAACTGGGCCTGCACGGCCATCACCCCCTGCAACGCAACGCTGGCGGCTGCGACGGCCAGGGCCTGTGCCAGATGGGCTGCCCCACCGACGCCAAGCGATCCACCAACGTCAGCTACGTACCGGCCGCCCTCAATCGCGGCGCCTTCCTCTACACCGGCTTCAAGGCGGAAAAACTGCGGCGGCAGGGCAACACCGTCACCGGCATCGAGGCGCGCAGCCGCAACCGCCACGGCATGACCGTGCGCCTGACCGTCCGCGCCCGCGAGGTGGTGGTGGCGATGGGCACCTTCTTCACCCCGCTGTTTTTGCAGGCCAACGGCGTCGCCAACCCCAACCTGGGCCGCAACCTCAGCCTGCATCCGGCCGGGGTGGTCAACGCCTGGTTTCCCGACCGCGACTTCCGCAACTCGCAAACCATCTCGCAGGGCTACGGGCTGGACGACCTGGCCGGGGACGGCCTGATGTTCGAGGGCGGCACCATACCCTTCGCCGGGCACGGCCTCACCGCCAATCTGTATGGTGATGACTTCGTGCAGCACGCCGAGCGCTACCAGCAGACCGCCTACTTCGGTTTCATGGTGCAGGACACCAGTCGCGGCAGCGTCCGCGCCGGGCCGCATCCCGATGTGCCGATCATCCGCTACCACATGAACGACCTCGATTTCGCCCGCTTCCTGCGCGGCATCGAAACGCTGGCGAAGATCTACCTGGCGGCGGGGGCGAAGGAAGTGATCATCCCCGGCCCGCAACGCCAAACGGTGATCCGCAGCGAAGCCGAACTGTCCGCCTTCCTTTGCCGCGACCACAAGCCCACCGACTTCCTGATGAGCGCCTATCACCCGCTGGGCACCGCGCGCATGGCCTCCACCATTGCCGACGGCGTCTGCGACAGCGACCTGCGCGTGTTCGGCTGGAACGGCCTGAGCGTCATGGACGGCAGCGTGGTACCTTCCAGTCTGGGCGCGAACCCCCAGGTCACCATCATGGCCCTGGCCGGGCGCGCCGCCGCCCGCCTCGCCGACCGTCTATTGCAGGAGAATGCCGCATGACCACCGCCCTGATCATCCGCGAAACCATGAGCGGCTGGCTGAAGCTTGACGCCGACGGCCGCGAGCAGGACTTCGCCTTCAGCATCCGCGCCGTCGGCGAGAAGCTGTTCGCGCTGACCGCGCCGCGCCCCTTCAACGGCACCGTCACCCTCGACGGCCAGGATTATCCCTGCGAAGGCGAGATGACCATCCGCCTGTCCGGGCCGCATTACTGGCTGGACTTCGAGCACCCGGAGCTGGGACCGCTGCGGGTGGAAGGCAACAAGACCTATGGCAAGAACGGCCTGCTGCGCTCGCTGATCACCTGCCCGCTGACGGTCTATCAGCACGGCGCGCCCATAGGCGCGGCGGAGGTCACCTACCGCGAACCGATGCTGACCTTCCCCTTCACCGCGCTGCGGCTGGAGTCGGTGGGGCCGGTGTTCCCGGCGGGCAGCATCCCCTATTACGGCAACCAGTACGCCGGGCAAGGCGGCCATTATGAAAGCTGGTTCCTGCGCGCCAACCATCCCACGCGGCCGCTGGCGTTCTGGGTGCGCTACACCCAGTTCATTCCCGCCGACAAGCGCGCGCCGCTGGGCGAGGTGTGGGCCATCTGGTTTGACGGCGAAAAGAACACCACCACCGCCGTGAAGCAGGAATTCCCGCTGGCAGACTGCCTGTTCCGCCACGACACCCGTGAAGTGCGGCTGCCCACCGCCTCGCTGGCCGGGCAGCATCTGGAAGGCACCGCCAGCCACAACGGCCACACCTTGGACTGGCACCTCGACTTCGAGGGCGATGCCAAGCCGCTGCTGTTCCTGCCGGAAAACCTCTATGCCGGGCCGTTCCCGAAGGCGAAGTCGGTGATCAGCCGGCCATCGTTGCGCTTTCAGGGCAGCTTCACGGTGGACGGCGAATTGCACGCGCTGCACAACTGGCACGGCAGCGAAAGCCACAACTGGGGCAGCAAGCACACGGATCAATACGCGTGGGGTCAGGTCGCGGGTTTCGACGACGCCCCGGACGCCTTCCTGGAATGCGCCACCGCGCGGGTCAAGCTGGGGCCGCTGCATACGCCGTGGATGACGCTGCTGACGATGCGGCTGGACGGCAAGGAATACCGTTTCAACAGCATCAAGCAGTCGGTAAAGGCCAAGGGCCAATACGAATTCTTTGACTGGACACTGGAAACCGGCGATGCCGATACGCGCATTGAAGTGCACATCCACGCCCCGGCGGCGCACTTCACGGCATTGACCTATTTCAACCCGCCCAAGGGCAGCAAGACCTGCCTGAACAGCAAGATCGCTCGTTGCACGGTGAAGGTGACGGAAGGGGGACGCGTGCGGGAGTTGCACAGTGCGCACGGGGCGGCGTTTGAGATTTTGACGGATCGGAAGGATCACGGGGTGGTGGTGGCGGTTTAGGCAACGCCAAAACGCTTTTCCCTCTCCCAAGGCCTGGGAGAGGGTGGCGCGTAGCGCCGGGAGAGGGATCGGTGGCGGACACTTGATAACTGTGTGTTCAGCCTCGTTAAATCCCCCCTCTCCGGCCAGCGCGCTGCATCGCGCTGGCGCTACAGCGGCAAGAAGCGCTGCTTCTTGAAAGCCCGCTTTCGCCCCTAACCCTCTCCCCTTGGGGAGAGGGGATTCTAGTGACTCGTCCCCCGCTCCCTCGTCGTCTTGTTCCACACATTGTATTTCCCCACCGGCTTCACCATCGGCAGGCGCTTCACTTCCTTGAACGTCGAGGCGTCATAGACCACGATCGCCCCGTCCTTCTCCGACAGGCTGACCAGCGCAAACTTGCCGTCACGGGTGAATTCCACATGCGCGCTGGTCTTGCCCGGCGCAGGTGTCACGCTGCCCACCACCTTCAGCGTCGTCTTGTCGATGATCTGCAGCGTATCGCGGAACTTCGGGTCCATCATCGAATCCACCCACATGTATGGCGTGGCGTCGTGGCTGCGGAGGAAAAAGCCGGTGCCGTTGACCGGGATGTCGGCCACCTTCTTCCAGTCCTGCATGTCGATCACCGTCACCTTTGCCGCCTTGAGGTCGGTGGTGGCCATCACCGGATGCCCCTGCCAATCAAAGGTGATGCCGGAACCCAAGTGCGGCATGCCGCCCAGATCGAGGTCGGCGATCTTGCGGCGCACGCGCAGGTCGATCACTTCCGCCTTGCCGTCACGCGAGGCGCCCAGCACGCGGTTGTACGACGGATCAAAATAGAAGTCGTCGAGCGTGGTGTCGAGCGCGGTCACTCGCGGGGTGAACTGGCCGGGGGCGGCGATGCCCTCGCCCATCTTGTAGTCATGCACATAGCCCTTGTAGATCGGCTCGGCCTTGGGGTCGTAGCTGATTTCCCAGATCTGCGGCACATCCTTCAGCGCCACCACAAAACTTTTGCGCGGTGCGGCGTCATAGACGGCGGACACCCGCGACGGCGTTCCCGCCTCGTCCTTCACGTCATAGACCCGTTTCAGCGCCAGGTCCTTCGCGTCCAGCAGCACCAGCGTCTTTGGCAGGTAGTTGCCCACCATCACCCATTTACCGTCGCTGGACACCGCCAGGTTGCGGGTGTTGATGCCCGCGCGTACTTCCGCCACGACCGTCAGGTTCCACAGGTCGTACTTGCTGATCCAGCCGTCACGGGAAGCGAAGTAGACAAAGCGGCCGTCGGCCGTGAACTTGGGGCCGCCGTGCAGCGCGTAGCGGCTGGCGAAGCGGTGGATCGGTTCCAGCTTGTCGCCGTCGAGGATGGAGACGTGGTGATCCCCGGCTTCCACCACGAGGAACAGGTTTTTGGGGTCGGCGCTGAAGACAGTCTTGGCGGGCAGTTTCAGGGCCTCGGCATTGACGATGCGGGAGGCGGTGATGTCCTTGTCCGTCCACAGCGGCGGCTTGGCGGGCGGGGTGTAGATGAAGTCGACCAAGGCGTTGATGTCGGCGTCGGAGAGCTTGTCAGCGAAGGACGGCATCTGCGTGGCGACGCGGCCGTCGCGAATGGTCGCGGCGGCATCCTTGCGTTTCAGGCGCTCGAGGTTTTCCGGCAGCAGCGCCGGACCCATCAGGCCGAAGCGGTCGGTGCCGTGGCAGGAGGCGCAGTGGGTCTGGTAGAGCGCGGGGGCGTCGGGAGCGGGCACGGTGACGGGGGTCGGGTCGGCGGCCCAGGCCGGGGGCATGACTGAAAACAGGGAGATAGCGGCGAGATAGGGGATTTTTAGTGTGATTTTCTTCATTTTGATGCCTGAACCAATTTTCGTTGAGTTCCCTCCCCCCTTGTGGGGGAGGGTTAGGGTGGGGGGTGCTGCGGGGGCGCTGTAACTGACCTAGTGTTCGGGCGACTTTCCGCACCCCCCACCCCGACCCTCCCCCACAGGTGGGGAGGGAGTTAGGCCACCTCCACCACCTGAATCCCCTGCCCCGCCACCCCGATCTCCTCATCCGCCAGATAGCACGCCGGGTCTTCCGCCCAGACATCGCCCGTCGTCTGCATCGCCCGCACGCGGGTATTGCCGTTGCAGATATCCAGATGCTTGCACGCGCCGCAACGCCCGGTGACGGGACGCGGATGCTGCTTCAGCCCGGCCATCACCGGGTCGGAGGTATCCTTCCAGATTTCCGAAAACGGCCGCTCGCGCACATTGCCCAGCGGGTAATGCCACCACATGGTGTCGGGATGCACCACGCCGGTATTGTCGATGTTGGCGATATTCACCCCGGACGCATTACCGCCCCACTGCACCAGCTTGCCGCGAATGTGTTCCGCCTTGTCGGGGAAATGCCGCTCCACCCATTGCAGCAGGTAGGGGCCGTCTGCGTCGTTGTTGCCGGTAACGAATTCCTTGGGCGTGCCGCGCTGCACCATGTCCCAGCAGCGTTCCATCAGCAGGTCCATCGCCTCGCGGGTCTGGCGGTGCACGGTGTCGTGCTTGCGGTTGCGGTGGCCGCGCCCGGCGTAATTCAGGTGCGA
>DASUIL010000030.1:0-2314 GCA_036273075.1 Fluviicoccus sp.
GCCGTGGCGGTGTTCACCGGCCTGCTCGCCGCCGCCTTGCCCGCCTCGCGCGCCGCCGCCCTTGACCCGGTCAAGGCCATCCGCAACAGCTAGGAGCGCCGCCATGACCCCCATCCTGCAACTGACCGATGTCTGCCACGCCTACGGCGAGGGCGAGAACCGGCAGCCGGTGCTGCACAACGTCAGCTTCACGCTGGCCGCCGGGGAATTCGCGGCGCTGGTGGGGCAGTCCGGTTCCGGCAAGTCGACGCTGCTGAATCAGGTCGGGCTGCTGGAACACGCGCGCAGCGGCAGCATCCGCCTGAACGGGCAGGAAGTGACGACACTGGACGACAATGCCCTGACCCGGCTCCGCAACGAACAGCTGGGTTTCATCTTCCAGTTCCACCATTTGCTGAACGCCTTCACCGCGCTGGAGAACGTGATGGTGCCGCTGAAGATTCGCGGTCGTCCGGAGAAAGCCCTGCGGGAACGGGCGCGGTCGCTGCTGGCGCGGGCGGGGCTGTCCGGGCTGGAAAACCGTTTTCCCAACCAGTTGTCCGGCGGCCAGCAGCAGCGGGTGGCGATTGTGCGGGCGCTGATGGCGGGCCCGGCGCTGGTGCTGGCCGATGAACCCACCGGCAACCTGGACAGTGAAACCACGGGACGGATTTTCGAGTTGTTACGGCAGATCAACCGCGAGGACGGCACCGCCTTCCTGATCGTGACGCATGACCACGGGCTGGCCATGTCGTGTGACCGGCAACTGACGCTGAAGGACGGGCGGTTGGTGGGGGATACGGCTCCCCGGTGATCTTTACAACCCGACAACGCAACTCCAACATTGTCACGTTAGCTAACATTCTAAGCGCTTTTTTGTAGCTGAACGACGTTCTCCGGCCCGTATAGTCGTTTTTGACCCGCGCGATCGGAGAACGAAATCATGAAGAAAATACGCGTCGGCCTTTTCGGCTTTGGTAAAACGGGGCGGATTGTCGTGGGGGAATTCCTCAAGAATCCGGCCATGAACGTCTGCTGGGTGGTCCGGCGAAGTCATGAGTCACAAGGCCGGTCACTGGCGAATTATTTCGGCCTCGACATCTGCAAGGCCCGCCTGCACGCCGTGGATGAAATCACCCCGGAATTCTTTGAACGCAATCCGGTGGACATCATTATCGATTTTTCGGGGCAGAGCGGCATTCATGCCTATGCCTGCGCCGCCAGGCAGGGTATCCGCCTGGTTTCGGCCATTTCCAGCTACGGGGAAAGGGAACTGGACATGCTGGATGAATACGGCCGGGAGTCGGCCGTTCTTTACTCCCCCAATATCACCATCGGAGTCAATTTCCTGATGGTGGCGTCCAAGGTCATGCAGCGGATCGCGCCGCATGCGGACATTGAAATCGTCGAGGAGCATTTCAAGGGCAAGAAGGACATTTCCGGCACGGCCCGCCGCATCGCGGGCGCCCTGTCCCTGGATGAGGAAACCCATATCAACTCGATCCGGGTGGGCGGTGTCATCGGGCGGCATGAAGTCATTTTCGGCCTGCCCAACCAGACCATCCGGGTGATCCATGAATCCATCAACCGTGCGGCTTTCGGCCAGGGCGCCATTCTGGCGGCACAATGGCTGGCGGATAAACCGGCCGGTGTTTATTCCATGGAACAGATCATTACGGAAAGCATGGCCGGTATCGCTGTCGATCTGGCCGGCTAGCAGCCTTGGCCAGGCGGGGAGCGCTGCGCGCACCTCCCCGCCAACCGCTTATGCTGACGGGGTGGCAGGACTTCGTCCGGCAAACAGCCGCAGCCACACCAGCCCGGCCACGGCACTCAATACCGACGCCGCCATGATCGCAATCTTCGACGCCACCACCAGCGTCGGATCGTTGAACGCCAGCAACGTGACGAACATCGACATCGTAAAGCCGATGCCGCCGAAGAGCCCCGCACCCAGGACATGCTTCCAGTTCATGCCGTCCGGCAGACGGCTGAGGCCCAGCGTCACCGCCAGCAGGCTGAACAGGAAGATGCCCAGCGGCTTGCCCACCATCAACCCCATCATGATGCCCAGGCTGTTATGGCTGAACAGTCCTTCGTACCAGCCTGACGGTATGACGATGCCGGTATTGGCCAGCGCGAACAGCGGCAGCACGCCGAAGGCGACAATGCCGGTCAGCCGGTGTTCCAGGATATGGGAGGGCGAGTCTGCGCCGCCGTCGCGGAAGGGGATCAGGAAGGCGAGGATGACCCCGGTCAGTGTGGCGTGGATGCCGCTGTGCAGCATGCAGTACCACGCCGCCAGTCCCGGCAACAGGTACAGCCAGAGCCGGCT
>DASUIL010000031.1:0-16744 GCA_036273075.1 Fluviicoccus sp.
CTTGTTCATGATGATGTGACAACAGGTCTGGCATAATACCCGAAAATCCCGCCCGAAAAGAGTGAAAAGATGACAACTCCGCGCCCCTTTGAACTGGTAACCGACTACCAGCCCGCCGGAGACCAGCCGACCGCCATCGCCGGTCTGGTGGAAGGGGTGCGCGACGGCCTGCAGCACCAGATGCTGCTGGGCGTGACCGGCTCCGGCAAGACCTTCACCATCGCCAACGTGGTGCGGGAACTGCAGCGGCCGACCATTGTCATGGCGCACAACAAGACGCTGGCGGCCCAGCTGTACAGCGAGTTCAAGGCCTTCTTCCCGCATAACGCCGTCGAGTATTTCGTTTCCTACTACGATTACTACCAGCCCGAGGCCTATGTGCCGTCGTCGGACACCTATATCGAGAAGGATTCGGCGGTGAACGACCAGATCGACCAGTTGCGGCTGTCCGCCACCAAGGCGCTGCTGGAACGGCGCGACGTGCTGATCGTGGCCAGCGTCTCGGCGATTTACGGTCTGGGCGATCCCGACGCCTACCTGAAAATGCTGCTGCATATCAGCAAGGGCGAGCGGGTCGACCAGCGCGCCATCCTGCGGCGGCTGGCGGAAATGCAGTACCAGCGCAATGACGTCGATTTCAGTCGCGGCGCTTACCGGGTGCGCGGCGAGATCATCGACATCTTCCCGGCGGAATCGGATGACGAGGCGATTCGCGTCAGCCTGTTCGATGATGAGGTCGAGGCGATCACCTACTTCGACCCGCTGACCGGCGCCACCATCCGCAAGGCGGCGCGCGTCACCATTTATCCCAAGACGCATTATGTGACGCCGAAGGACCAGATCCAGAAGGCGATCGACAGCATCAAGGCCGAGCTGGAAACGCGGCTGCAATGGTTCCTCGACAACAACAAGCTGGTGGAGTACCAGCGTCTGAAGGAACGCACCAAATACGACATCGAAATGCTGCAGCAACTGGGCTATTGCAACGGCATCGAGAACTACTCCCGGCATCTGTCAGGACGCGACAGCGGCGAAGCGCCACCGACCCTGTTCGATTACTTGCCCGATGATGCCCTTTTGGTGATTGATGAGTCGCACGTGTCCATTCCCCAAATCGGCGCGATGTACAAGGGCGACCGCGCGCGCAAGGAAAACCTGGTCAATTACGGCTTCCGCATGCCCTCGGCGCTGGACAACCGGCCGATGATGTTCGAGGAATGGGAGAAGATCAGCCCGCAAACCATCTTTGTCTCCGCCACGCCCGGCCCCTACGAGATCAAGCATTCGCAGCGCGGCGTGGAGCAGGTGGTGCGTCCGACCGGCCTGGTCGATCCGACCATTGAAATCCGTCCTGCCTTCACGCAAGTGGACGATCTGCTGTCGGAAATCCGGGTGCGGGTGAAAGTCGACGAACGCGTGCTGGTGACAACGCTGACCAAGCGCATGGCGGAAGACCTGACGCAATATCTGTCCGAGCATCAGGTGCGGGTGCGCTATCTGCACTCGGATATCGATACCGTGGAGCGGGTGGAAATCATCCGCGACCTGCGCAAGGGCGTATTTGATGTACTGGTGGGCATCAACCTGCTGCGGGAAGGGCTGGACATGCCGGAAGTGTCGCTGGTGGCGATCCTGGATGCCGACAAGGAAGGCTTCCTGCGCTCGGAACGGTCGTTGATCCAGACCATCGGCCGGGCGGCGCGCAACATCAACGGCAAGGCGATTCTCTATGCCGAGAGCATGACCGGTTCCATGCAGCGCGCCATTGATGAAACCGACCGTCGCCGCAACAAGCAGATCGCCTTCAATCTGGAGCATGGCATTACGCCGCGAAGCATTTCCAAGCCGGTGGTGGATATCCTGGATGTATATCTGCCGGATGCTAACGAGCCCGCTTTCCTGAAGGCCTCGGAAAGCGGCCCGGCCATCTACCGCGCCACCGATCCGAAGGCACTGGCGCGGCAGATCAAGGCGGTGGAAGCGGAAATGATGGCGAAGGCGCGTGAGTTGCGCTTCGAAGAGGCGGCGCGACTGCGCGATGAATTGCATGCACTCAAGGAGCAACTGCTGCTGGTCAGCGGTTAAGCCAGGCAGACCCGGTTGCGGCCCTGGCGCTTGGCGGCGTAAAGGGCCTGGTCAGCATGTTGCAGCAGGGTCGCCAGTGTTTCCATGGGATAGACCGGCGTGGCGATGCCGATGCTGATGGTCAGCGAAATGGGATGGCCGTCATCCAGAATGATCGGACAGGCCTCGATGGCCTGACGCAGCCGGTCCGCGACTTCATGAGCATTTTCCAGTGAGGTCTGCACCAGCAGGATCGCAAACTCCTCGCCGCCGATCCGGCCCGCCAGATCAGTGTCCCTCAAGGTGGAGCGGATGATGTCCGCCACCCGGCACAGCGCCTGGTCGCCGACGGCATGGCCGAAGGTGTCGTTGATGTTCTTGAAAAAATCGATGTCGCACATCAGCAGCGCCAGCGGTTCGGCATAGCGCCGGCTGCGGCTGAGCGTGCTTTCCGCCTGTTCCAGGAAGTGGCGGCGGTTGCTCAGCCGCGTCAGGTCGTCGGTGGTAGCGAGGCGCAGCAGTTCATCCTCCATGTGCTTTCGCGCGGTGATGTCGGTTGACATGCCCAGCAGGGCGTAGATTTCCCCCCGGTCATTGAAAAGCGGGATTTTCACCGACCAGTAATGGTGATCGGCGCCGTCCCCCAACCGGAAGGTTTCCATTCCTTCCACCTTGCCCTTCATGGCCAGCGCCTGATTGTCCAGCTGCCGGAAACGCATAGAGGCTTCGCGGGGAAAGATGTCCTCGTCGCGGAGGCCGGTCAATGTGCCCGGATCACATTCCAGCAGTTCGCCCAGCGCCCGGTTGGCGTATAGATAGCGACCGTCCGGGGCTTTCATATAGATGCAGGCGCCGATGTTGTCGAGAACCGTCGTCAGCAGAGTCTGGCCGGTCTCGATGTTTTCCAGCGAGCGGGATTGCACCGGCCTGGCGTCTCCATCGGATGGCATGGTCCGCATCCCGGTTTCGGCCGGATGCCTGAAGGCCTCCCGGACCAAGGCGGCGGGGAGGGCGGATTGACCGGGATCGTGTTTTGGCATGGTCCGTGCTCCCTGCTGGATGCGGTGCGGGTATGCCGTGGCGCGCGACAGCTGCTGCCGGCGGACTGATTATGTCGGCGGGCGCAAAGAGACGCTCTGCCTGAATGGAATATAGTCCAGGCATGCGTATAGTGCCGCATCGGGTTCGGGGAATGTCGACGACCGGTTTTTTTGCGACGGGGGAAAGGAACGGTACATCCTTGTACCGGAGTGTGGGTCAGGGCAGGGTGGTTATTCCATCGATCGGCAACGCTGTGGCATTCAGCGTCGTGCAATGCTCGGCGGCATGATAGTAAACGGGAGTCACGGCGGGGAAACCATAGCTGGCAACCTGCTGGTCCGCCGCAGCACTGAAGCTGATACCCCAGGCTTTGAAGAGCGTGCGCTGGTCCTTGCCGGTGATGAAGGAGTAGCTGATCAGCATGAAATCATTGCCATCAATAGCCGAAGGGGGGCTTGCATAGGTGCTGAAGCCCAGCTTGACGCGGTTGTCGCTCCAGCGGGCGGCGTCAGCGATGGCGTTGGTGAAAAGGCGCTCGTGCAGGTACATCAGCGGGTAGATTTGCCAGCCGTTGTAAACCTGCGGGGACTTGTTGGCCGCATAGGCCAGTTGCAGGTAAAACGCCAGCCGTTCTGACGCATTGTCATATATACCGGTTTGGGCCCAGAGGCGGTTGTACATCGTGGTTTGCGGGTCCGCCGAGTTACGCGCCTCCTGCAGCCAGGTATAAAGCTTGTTGTCATTGCCGCGAGCGCAATGATCGGCCTTGATCCCGGTCGCCTGGTAATACTGCCAACCCTTGTGGGCCGGGAAAATATTGTTCGAGACTTCCGTCGATTTGCCGCTGTAGATCTTGAGACGGCTCCGCTGGAGGTTGTGGCCGATTTCATGGGACTCCCCCCATCCGATGGGCGACAGCGGCCAGTCCTGGTCATAGGGGTTGCCGGAGCAGCCCGAACCGCAGTTGGCCATGGTGTCGACGGTGATGTGCTGGGTGGCCGGACGGGCGTGGATGACGGGATCGGAACAGTCCCATCCCAGCGCGGTGCAGCGGTTGCTCACCCCGGCGGCCAGCACCAGGCCGGTACCGGAAAATCCGGCCAGCTCGTAGGTTCCCTTGATCATGAACCGCCAGATATCGTTCATGGCTGCCTGAAGGTTACCGTTGTAAGGGGCCGCATTAATCGTTGAGCGAAGCATCGTTGTACGTGAAGCAATGTCCACGAATCCCGTGCGTATGCCTGACCATGCGAAAGGAGTGGAATCCAGTTCAGCCTTGAAGTCGGCGACCGCGGTTGTGTTGGTCATGTTTTTCAGGTGCGGATAAGCCGTGACGCCGGTGAACCGGACTCGCAGCTGCCCGCTACCCGACGGAATGCTGAGGTAGATGGGGCCGCCGTACGGAGAGCTCACTGTCGCGGCAGAGGCTGAGACCGGAAAGACGGGTGACTGCAGGAATTTGGGGCGTGCAAGGCCGTTATTGTTCCATTCACGGGTGGAGCCGCTGCGAATGGGATTGATATAAAAACCGACATTCCCGTTCAGGGTGTCGACTCTGCTTACGGTGAGGGGAACCCCCGGCAAGGCATAAAGACCCGTGCTGAAGTTCTGGGAGACCCCGGACAGGGGGATGGTGACGTCCCGGGTAAAGGTCGCCGGAGCAGGGGACAGGGGAGGACTGAATGTCCCGGTGTCCGGAGCGGCCGGGTTGTAATTGCGCGAATACAGGTTGAGATGATCCGCGAGGTAGGCCTTGAAGAAAGCTTCGCCGGAGCTTTGCTTGTCAAGCGGGTAGTGAACCTGCTGACGCAATTTGTCGCCCATCAGCACCAGCATCTTCAGGATCTTGTAGCCCCCCTGTTTGAACAAGGGCTTGCCGTTCTGGTCCAGCGTTCTGAGCGTGGAGCGGAGATAGCCGGCAGCCAGCATGAATTCACTGGACAGACCGGGCACATTACTACAGGAAGTGGTGCCGACACTGGATGTGCACTGGGACCAGTCGAAGGCGGGAAAGTCATGATTCTGGAGGTGGGCGACGGTTCGGCTCACCTGTTTCAGCGGGGAGTCTCCCGCCAGCATCGCGCTGCCGTTTGTCCAGGATGCGGAATCAAGGTTGAACCAATTGCCGGCATAGGGCATTTCATATCCCAGCAGTTGGCCCAGCCGGTCAGAATAGGTATTGGTGCTCCAGCGGTTGTGCAGATACACCAAGGCTGCGCCGCTGCGCAATTTGGTCAGCATCTTCTGTGCGGAAATCAGGGCATAAGCTTCGGGAACGTTATCCCCGGTCAGTACCAGTTGTGCGCTGGTCAGGCAGGTATCCAGCAAGGCCGGATCAGAGCAGGTGGTAATGGTCCATTGCGGATAGCGTGAACTCAGCCAGCTCCTGGTGTTGGCCAGCTCGGATGCCGACATGAAGGCCAGGGTAACATTCCTGGGGGAGCCGAGATTGGCCTGCGTGGTTTTCAGCGCGTAAAGCAGGGAGTTGTTGAATGCCGTGGCGATAGGCGCCCCGAACGCGCCTGCCTGCAACCGGTCCGGAACTTGTGCGCCCCAAGCCACGAAATTGCCGGAATCCCTGCCGGCGATGGCCAGGTTGGTCATCTTCTGTGATCCGGTGACCAGCGCCCAAGCCTTGCCGGGATCGAGGATGTTGAAAATCTGGGTGTTCTGTCCGGGTGCATAGCTGATTCCGCCGGAACCCCAGACTGTGTTGACAGCTCTTGACTGGTTGGTCTGGACAGCCGAAATCTGCTGGAGGATCGGGGTATAGAGCTCTTCGGCCGTATCGATCAGGGCAGGATTGCCGCTTGTCAGGGCCGCAGTCAGATCACTGGCGGAGGCTGCGCCGGGAAGCAGGCTGGCAAATCCGCAGCCTATACTTAGCAAGAGTCTGATCTTCATAGGTTTCCCCTGATTGTCAATGCAGATCCGTTGCTAATGTTTTTTGGAGTTCCTGGAAAGCTTATTACGCTTGCCGGTATTTTGACCGTGAAGGGAGCCTCACTTCCGGGATTTTGGCGTCATTTATCCGTTAATGGCGTGTAAAGGTTGGAATTCTTGATACTGTCATTTTTTTTTCATCGCGCCTAAACCTGTGATCCCCATGCTGCCTTGCATGATCACAGTGCAAGGTGGGATGACATGCAGACCGGAATAACCCCGATTTCGCGCGGAGATGGCTTCAGGAACGATCAGGAACGGCGGTCGCCCCGATTCGTTGCCCGATTTGCTGAATGCGCCCGGGAGATCGAGGCCGCCCAGCGCCTTCGCGCCGAAGTCTTCAGCGCCGAATACGGCGTCAGCTTTGCTCACCCGCAAGGGTTGGACTGCGACCGCTTTGATCCTTTTTGCCGTCATCTCAATGTGCTGGATACCCGTACCGGGCAACTGGTGGCGACGACGCGCCTCCTGACCGGCGAGTCCGCCGTACAAACCCGGGGTTTCTATTCCGCCGCCGAGTTCGACCTGAGTCCGCTGCTGCCCAACCTCCGGGGGCGGGTGCTGGAAATCGGCCGCACCTGCGTCCATCCCGACTATCGCTCCGGCGCGGCCATCACGGTCATGTGGTCGGCGCTGGCCGAATTCCTGATGGAGGAAGATTTTGCCTACCTGATCGGTTGCGCCTCCATCGGTCTCACCGAAGATGCGTCGCGTTACCACGCAATTGTCAGTTCCTTGCAGGAAGAGCAGTTCGTGCCGCCGGAGTGGCGGGTGCGGCCGCGTCAGCGGGTCCCGGCCCTGCCGAGCTTGTGCGGCGATGTCGCAGCCTGCTTGCCGCCCCTGCTCAAGGCCTATCTGCGCATGAACGCGAAGATAGGTGGCGAGGGCAGCTGGGATCCCGAATTCAACTGCGCCGACATGTTCATTGTGCTGGATGTTTCGACGCTGGCAGGCCGCTATGCCCAGCGATTCCTCAAGGCCGCCTGATGACAAGGACGGCAATCACTTCTACCATGCCCGCATTACCATTCATGGAGAGGGGCATGTCCGCGGTCAAATCTTCCGTCGGCCCGTTGCGCGTTGCCGGTCGCATCACCCGGCTGGGCGCGCACATAGGCGCCGGTTTCGTGCTGGGCGTCGCCAGCGGTGCGCTGTTCGTGCAGCATCTGCCGTTCCAGCGGCCGGTCATCCGTTACTGGCACCGTCGCATGTGCCGGGTGCTGAACCTGGATGTGCGGGTGCATGGCGCGCCCGATCCGCGCCCGGCGCTGTGGGTCAGCAACCATGTTTCCTGGATGGACATCCCGGTGATCGGCGCGCATTTCCCGGTCAGCTTCCTTTCCAAGGCCGAGGTCGCGGACTGGCCGATTGTCGGCCATCTGGCCAGGGCTGCCGGAACGCTGTACATCAAACGCGGTTCCGGTGATTCCAACAGTGTTTCCTCACAAATGGCCGCGCACCTTCAGGCCGGCCGGTCGGTGCTCTTTTTCCCGGAGGGGACCACCACCGACGGGCGGCAGCTCAAGACCTTCTTCCACAAGCTTTTCCAGGCCGCCTGCGTCACCGGCGCGGACATCCAGCCGGTGGTCCTGTGCTATCGGGATGAGCAGGGGGAGTTGCACTCAGTAGCTCCCTTTATCGGCGATGACGAATTCACCGACCACCTGATGAAGGTGCTGAAGGAAAAGCCGATGCGGGTGGAATTGCTGGTGCTGCCGCGCGTATCCGTGGACGGACGGGATGCGCGTGCGTTGTCAAAACACTTGCGGCAGCTGATGGCGGAAGGCCTGGAGCGGCTGCATCGCGGAGAGACCGGAGCCTGAAGCTCCGGCCGGGATTGCCGGGATTTATTGGTAGCGGGCCAGCTCCAGCGGATCGTGGGCGCTGAACAACTGCACGTCCCCTACCGATTGGCGGGCCAGCGCCTGCAAACGCTCCAGGTTGTGCACGCGGTCTGCATTGTTCATGGCCATCAGGCGCTGGAAGGCCTCCAGTCCCGGCGGGCATGAAGGACGCTCGGCCATCTGGTTGTGATGGAAATAGGCGTCGCCGCAATGCAGCAGCCAGCCGTCGCCGCTGTTGACCGCCACACCGCTATGTCCCCGGGTATGTCCGGTCAGCGGCACCAGCAGGATTTCGTCCTTCAGGCCCGGAATGGCGCGGATGCTTTCGAAACCTTTCCAGCTTTCTCCCTCGGTGCGATAGGTTTTCCACTGCGGCCGGTGCGACCATTGGTGCTGCTTGTAGCGCTGGCTCTCACGCAGGGAAGGGTTCATCGCCGCTTGGTATTCCGGCTCGAAGACATGCACTTGTGCTTGCGGGAAATCTCCCAGACCACCCGCGTGATCGAGATCCAGATGCGTTACCACGATATGCCGCACATCCTGCTGGTCGAATCCCAGGGCCTTCACCTGCATCAACGCGGTTTCGCGCCAGTCCGCCACCGGCCGGACAGCCGCCATGAAGCCGCGACCCAGTCGCTTGGCCGGATGACGCACGTCTTCCACGCCCATCCCGGTATCCACCAGCACCAAGCCGTCGTCGCTTTCGATCAGCAGGCAGTGGCAGACCATGTGGCCGTTATCCAGCAGCGAGCCATGACCGTTGATCAGCGGGGCGCCGTGGGGGCACATGGTGCCGCAGTTCAGGTGATGGATCTTCAGGGCCATGGGGACATTTCTCCGGTCTGGTTTCGGGCTGGCCAACTATAGCACTGTCATGCCATATTAGGCAGTTACAACCGGTTACAGTCATGGTTCGGAACAATCAGGGGAAGACCTGCAATGAAGCAGTTCTACGGGAAAAAAGTCGTGGTTACCGGCGCGGCGGGCGGCATCGGCCGCCTGATGGCGCTGGCCTTTGCGGGGCGCGGTTGTGATGTGGTGGTCACCGACATCAATGTTGAGGGTGCCGAGAAAGTGGCGGCGGAAATCCGGGGGGTTGGACGCCAGTCGTGGGCCTACCGGCTCGATCTGTCGCAGCCGGGGGAAATCCGCGCCTTCCGCGACCGGGTGCGCCGCGAGGCGGGGCGTATCGATGCGCTGGTGAACAATGCCGGCGTCGTCTATGGCGGCGTCTTTGAAATGGTGCCGATTGAAAAGCACCTGATGACCTATGCCGTGAATACTGCCGGACTGGTGGCCATGACGCACGCGTTCTTCCCCGACCTGCTGGAAAGCGAAGAAAGCCACATCCTGAATATCGCCAGCGCCTCGGGTTTCGTCGGACTGCCTTTCGGTGCGACCTATGCTTCCAGCAAATGGGCGGTCATCGG
Source organism: Fluviicoccus sp. (assembly GCA_036273075.1). GTDB lineage: Bacteria > Pseudomonadota > Gammaproteobacteria > Pseudomonadales > Moraxellaceae > Fluviicoccus. Next base: position 9,323 of record DASUIL010000031.1, read on the forward strand.
CTTCTCGGAGTCGATCCGGCTGGAGTTGCAGGAACGGGGTTTCGACCATGTCGGCGTCACCACGGTTTGCCCCGGCTATATCGCCACCGGCATGTTTGACGGCGTGCGCACGCCGAAGTTGTTGCCTTTCCTCGATCCGGAGCGGATTGTCGCCAAGATCATGGAAGGCGTGGAAAAGAATCACGCGTACGTCAAGGAGCCGTTCATGGTCAAGTCCGTGGATATCCTGAAGGGGGCGCTGCCCCAGAAGATGTGGGACAAGGCGGCGCATGCGCTGGGGATCACCTCCAGCATGATGCACTGGAAAGGTCACGGCCGCTGACCGTAGCGCGCAATGGCGGATCAATGAATGAATACCGGGGGAGTGTGTGGGAAGCATGAAGCGCTGGATGTGGATGGGATACGGGGTTATCGCGTGCTGGTGCCTCCTGGTCTGGTACTCGGGCGGGCGGGTGGAAAAGGGTTACCGTGAGGAAATGGCGCGGTTGAATGATCGGGAATTCACTTACCTGGCCATCGGCAAGAGCAAGTTCGAGCGCGGTTTCCTGCACAGCGAGGCGGTGACGCATGTCAGCTTGCAACCGGATCCCTGCCAGGATGCCGTCGGACTGGTCATCCGCGAAAAATTCCGCAACGATCCCATCACCGGGGGCGGAGCCATTGTCTCTGACATCACCCTTGAATTCGAGGACGCCAAGCTGCAGCGTCTTTTCCAGAAAGCCTCTCCTGATTTGCCGCCATTGAACCTGAAGGGGCGACACAATTTTTCGGGGCGCAGTGAATATCATGGTGACAGTCCGGCCATGGTCATTCCTGATGATGCAGGTGGAAAGCTGAACTGGAAAGGCATGACCCTGACCGCCTTTTCGGATCGGCATGAGCAGTCCTTCCAGCTGAAATCCGGGGGCCTCAAGCTGAGCACCGACAACATGGACATGGACCTCAAGGATGTAAGCCTGCATTCCACCACCCGCCCGACCGCTATTGGCCTGGATACCGGTGAGGCCGAGTTCAAGGTTGCCGCGTTCGAGATCGACCTCAACTCCGACAAACTACCCATGCTCAAATCAATAACGGTAAATGACATGCTGGCCTCCAGCCGGCTTGACCTCCGGTCGGGTAAGGCTTTTTCCGAGGGAACGCTCAAGGTTGGCGCGATGGAGATGGGGAAGGGGCGGTTGGGACTTAGCGCGACCGTGGCCTTCAACAAGGTGGATACGGAGGCGATGAAGGAGTTGATGGAAGCGGGAAGGAAGTCCGGTAGAACCTGTCATCCGGACACCGGCCGGCTATTGGCGGCCCTTGGCGCCATTTTTGACGGCGAGGCCGAGCTCCAGCTCAAGCAACTGGACATGAAGATAGATGGCAAGGAGTTGCACATGGATGGCGTGATCAAGGGACTGGATTTCCCCGCCGGGCTGGCGGAGCGCGGCGTGCAGGCCCTGACGGACAGCAGCAGCTTCAATGGCGTGGACCTGCAAATGAAGGTCGTGACCAACGAGGCCATGCTGATGGGCGATACCGGCGAGGTCACCCCCCGCCAACTGACGGATTTCCGGCAGAAAGCCTTGTCCAGCGGCGTCTTTCAGCAGGCGGGCGACCGCTTCGTCAGTAATCTGGCCTTCCGGGACGGTCAGTTGACCCTGAACGGAGTACCCTGGAGTGAATTGTTTCCATCACGCCCGTCCTCCTTTCCGGGGTTCCCCGGCGATACCCTGGAAGACGGCGATCTGACCGGCAATGATCCGGAAATGCCGGTAGACTCCGAAGAGGCTGATCCGGCCAGTATCTACTGATCAGGCCAGCAAGCGGGCAAGGATGCCCTCATACATCGCGGTCAGCTTGTCCAAGTCCTCTGCCTTGACGCATTCGTTGACCTTGTGGATGGTGGCGTTGACCGGCCCCAGTTCCAGCACCTGCGCACCGGTGGGAGCAATGAAGCGGCCGTCCGAGGTTCCGCCGCTGGTCGACAGTTCGGTTTCAATCCCCATCACTTCACGGATCGCGCCCACCGCCGCTTCCACCAGTTCGCCCTTGGCCGTCAGGAAGGGATGACCGCTCAGGCTCCAGTCCAGCCGGTATTTCAGGCTGTGACGGTTGAGGATGGCCTCGGTGCGCTCGCGCAGCTGCGCTTCGGTGACTTCGGTCGAGAAGCGGAAGTTGAACACCACTTTCATCTCGCCGGGAATCACGTTGTTGGCCCCGGTACCCGCGCTGATGTTGGAAATCTGGAAACTGGTGGCCGGGAAGAATTCGTTGCCATTGTCCCAGAGCTCCGCCGCCAGTTCGGCCAAGGCGGGCGCGGCGCGGTGGATAGGGTTGTCGGCCAGTTGCGGGTAGGCCACATGGCCCTGCACGCCCAGCACGGTCAGGATGCCGTTCAGCGAGCCGCGCCGGCCGTTCTTGATCACATCGCCCACGGTTTTACTGCTGGAGGGTTCGCCCACCAGGCACCAGGTCATCTTTTCCTGGCGGGCTTCCAGATGCTGCACCACCTTGACGGTGCCGTTGACCGCCACACCTTCTTCGTCGCTGGTAATCAGGAAGGCGATTGAGCCTTTGTGGTCCGGGTGTCTGGCGACAAAATTTTCACAGGCCACCACCATTGCCGCCAGCGAACCCTTCATGTCGGCCGCGCCGCGTCCGTAAAGCATGCCGTCGCGGATTTCCGGCTGGAACGGATCATTCGCCCAATCCTGCACCGGTCCGGTGGGCACCACGTCGGTATGCCCTGCGAAGGCCAGCACCGGCCCGCTGTCGCCGCGCCGCGCCCAGAAATTGTCCACGTCGCCGAAGCGCAGGCGTTCAATCCGGAAGCCGATGGCCTCCAGGCGGCGGATCATCTGCTCCTGACAGTCGGCGTCAACCGGCGTAACGGAGGGGCGGCGGATCAGATCAAGCGTAAGGGCAAGGGTGGGGGACATCGGGATAACCTGAAAATGACATGAAAATGCACGGAAAAGGGCGGAAATCACGTCGGATTCCGTGCCCGGCAAGCCAGCAAGTTTATCCTGTTCGGGAAATTGCGCAACTTGGCAGGAACCTTGCTAGAATCGCCCCATAATTTTATCCGGAGAGGATTCCGCCATGAAAAAGACCCTGACCTTGGGCGTGCTGGCCGCAGCCGTCGCCCTTAGCGCCTGCAGCAAAAAGCCCGAAGAGGCTGCCAAGGGCGCGGGAGCCGCGCCGGTGGCCGCCAGCGGTGAAATGATCGTCCGCATCGGCCACGCCGCGCCGCTGACCGGCCCGCAGGCCCACCTCGGCAAGGACAATGAGAACGGCGTCCGCCTCGCCATCGACGAATTGAACACCCAGGGTCTTACCATCGGCGGTCAAAAGGTCAAGTTCGAGCTGGAGTCCGAAGATGATCAGGCCGATCCGCGCATCGCCACCACCGTCGCCCAGAAGTTTGTCGACGATAAGGTCAACGGCGTCATCGGTCACCTCAACTCCGGCACCACCATTCCCACCTCGCGCATCTACAACGACGCCGGCCTGGTCCAGATTTCCCCCTCAGCCACCAATCCCAAGTACACCCAGCAAGGCTACAAGGGTGCCTTCCGCGTCATGGCCAATGACGTGCAGCAAGGCCGCGTCCTTGGCGAGTTCGCGGTGAAGGACATGGCGGCGAAGAAAATCGCCATCATTGACGACCGCACCGCCTACGGACAGGGGTTGGCCGACGAGTTCGAAAAGGCCGCCAAGGCCGCCGGCGGCACGATTGCGGTGCGTGAGTACACAAATGACAAGGCCTCCGACTTCACCGCCATCCTGACCAAGATCAAAGGCGCGGCGCCGGATCTGGTGTTCTATGGCGGCATGGACGGGCAGGGCGCTCCCATGGCCAAGCAGATGCAGACGCTGGGCCTGAAGGCGAAGTTCCTCGGCGGTGACGGCATCCATACCGCCGAATTCATGAAGCTGGCCGGTGCGGCGGCGGAAGGAGTGACCGCCTCGCTGCCGGGCGTGCCGCTGGAGTCCATGCCGCATGGTCCCGAGTTCAAGCAGAAGTTTGAAAGCAAGTATGGCGTGATCCAGTTGTATGCCCCGTACTGCTACGACGCGATGATGGTCATGGCCGACGCCATGAAGCGTGCCAATTCGGTCGAGCCCGCCAAATACCTGCCGGAAATGGCCAAGACCGATTTTGACGGCGTCACCGCCAAGATCCGTTTTGACGGCAACGGCGACCTGACCGGCGGTGCGATCACCGTCTACCAAGTGGCCAAGGGCGAATGGAAAGTCCTGAAGACCATCGGCGGCCAATAAGCCGCCTGTCACCGGGACACCGCCGCGTGTCCCGTCCTTTCCCGCATGACTGAGGATAATAACCATGAAACAACTCTTCGACGGATTCAGGTCGACCAGTCTGGAAGTGCTGCCCAATCTCAAGGAACGCTACGGCCTGCTGTTGCGCCGCGACCTGCTGAGCGTGCAGATCATCCATAATGCCGGGCAGGTGTGGGTGGAATACACCGTCACCGACCAGGACAACTACTCCTTCGACAACAAGAAGACCGTCAAGCGTTTCTGCGACCTCGACAACGAAGCCGGCGATCCGCATTTCTCGGTGAATGCGTCCATTTTCGAGAACGGCCGGTATCTGGTGGAAGAACTGCCGCCGACGATTCTGGCCAAGATGGCCGACATCTTTGATGAAACGGCCGCCGCCGCCATTACCAATTACGCCAAGCAAGACTGAAACCGACAGCCGGGCCGTGCGCCCGGTCCCGGCTTGCGCTTGTCCGGAGTTTTCCCCGCGTGGATATTTTCGTCCAACAGTTAATCAACGGCCTGATTCTGGGCAGTATCTACGCCCTGATCGCGCTGGGCTACACCATGGTGTACGGCATCCTTGGCCTCATTAACTTTGCCCACGGCGAAGTGGTGATGATCGGAGCGATGGTCTGTATCACCTGCCTGAATCTGCTGATCGGCAATGGCAGCGACATTTCACCGCTGCTGCTGATCGGTGCGAGTGTCTTGATGGCCGTGCCGGTTTGCGCCTTTCTCGGTTACAGCATCGAGCGCATCGCCTACCGGCCGCTGCGCAAGGCGCCGCGCCTCGCGCCGCTGATTACCGCCATTGGTGTTTCCATCGTGCTGCAGAATCTGGCGATGATCATCTGGGGGCGGCAATACGTGCCGTTCCCCCCCATCTTCGCCAACCAGCCGCTGCAGTTCCTCGGCGCGTCGATTACACCGTTGCAGATCAGCATCATCGTGCTGGCGGCGTTGATGATGGGCGGCCTGCTGGTGCTGGTGCAGAAGACCAAGCTCGGCCGCGCCATGCGCGCCACCGCGCAAAGCCCGCAAGTGGCGTCGCTGATGGGGGTCAACGTCAACCAGGTGATCGGCATGACCTTCGTCATCGGCTCCTGCCTGGGGTCGGTGGCGGGCATCATGGTGGCGGCGAATTACGGACAGGCCCATTCCTACATGGGCTTCCTGCTGGGCTTGAAAGCCTTCTCGGCGGCGGTGCTGGGCGGCATCGGCAACATTCCCGGAGCAATGATCGGCGGCCTGTTGCTGGGGGTGATCGAAAGCCTGGGAGCCGGCTATATCGGTCAACTCACGAATGATGTGCTGGGCAGCCAGTATCAGGATATCTTCGCCTTCCTGGTGCTGATTACCGTGCTGGTGTTCCGCCCCTCGGGTCTGATGGGTGAAAAAGTGTCGGAGCGCCCATAATGAAAAAAGTCTGGATAGCGTACGCCCTGCTGGCGGTCGGACTGGCGGTCGCTCCCTTCGCGGTCGGACTGATGGGGCAGTCCTGGGTGCGCATTCTTGATTTCTGCCTGCTGTACGCCATGCTGGCGCTGGGGCTGAATATCGTCGTCGGTTATGCCGGTTTGCTCGATCTGGGTTATATCGCCTTTTATGCGGTCGGCGCGTATGTCATGGCCATTCTGGCCTCACCGCATATGGATATCCACCTCTCGGCGTGGGCCATCCTGCCCCTGGGCGCGACGCTGGCCTGCGTCGCCGGAGTGTTGCTGGGCGCGCCGACCCTGCGTTTGCGCGGTGATTATCTGGCGATTGTCACACTGGGTTTTGGCGAAATCGTCCGCCTCTTCATGAACAACCTGGACCGCCCGGTGAACATTACCAATGGTCCTCAGGGCATCAACCTGATTGACGGTGTCAGCCTGGCCGGGCACAACCTGAATCAGGGGCTGTCCATCGGCGGCGTGCAGGGCGGGTCGGCCTATGCCTACTACTACCTGTTCCTGGCATTGACGCTGCTGACCATCTTCATCTGTGTCCGGCTGGAAAATTCCCGCATCGGCCGCGCCTGGATGGCCATCCGCGAGGATGAACTGGCGGCCAAGGCGATGGGCATCAACACGCGCAATATCAAACTGCTGGCCTTTGCGATGGGGGCCAGTTTCGGCGGCGTCGCGGGCGGACTTTTCGCCAGCTTCCAGGGCTTTGTCAGCCCGGAAAGCTTCAGCTTGATGGAATCGGTGATGGTGCTGTGCATGGTGGTGCTGGGCGGCATGGGCCACATTGGCGGCGTCATTCTCGGCGCGATCCTGCTGACGCTGGCGCCGGAAGTGCTGCGCGAGGTCATCAATCCCTTGCAGCGCAGCCTGTTCGGACGCATGGTGATTGATCCGGAAAATCTGCGCATGCTGCTGTTCGGCCTGGCGCTGATCCTGGTGATGCTGTTCCGTCCGGAAGGCCTGTGGCCATCACCGCGCCGCAAGGAGGAGCTGCATCATGGCTGATCTGCTGGTGCTGGAAGGCATTGAAAAGCGTTTTGGCGGCATTCATGCCCTGAAGAACGTCAGCCTGCGCATTCCCGAGAATTGTATTTACGGCCTGATCGGTCCCAACGGCGCGGGCAAGACGACGCTGTTCAACGTCATCACCGGCCTCTACGAAGCCGACAGCGGCTTGCGCATGTTTCGCGGCAAGGCGCTGCCGCTGACGCTGAAACCGCATGAAATCCTGCAGCGAGGCATTGCGCGTACCTTTCAGAACATCCGTCTGTTCAATGAAATGACGGCGCTGGAAAACATCATGGTCGCCCGCCACAGCAAGTCGAAAGCCGGCGTGCTGGGCGCGATATTCCGGACCGCCGGGGTGCGCGCCGAAGAACAGTCCATCCGTGAGCGCTCCGAGCAATTGCTGGAATACGTCGGCATGGCGGGCAAGGGCGACCGCATCGCCCGCACGCTGTCATATGGCGACCAGCGCCGTCTGGAAATCGCGCGGGCCTTGGCTGCGGAACCGGCATTGCTGACACTGGATGAGCCGGCCGCCGGGATGAATCCCACCGAAACCGCCGATCTGGCCAAGCTGATCCAGCGCATCCGCACCGACCGCACCAACGTGCTGCTGATCGAGCATGACGTGAAACTGGTGATGGGCTTGTGCGACCGCGTTGCCGTGCTCGATTTCGGGCAGGTGATTGCG
>DASUIL010000032.1:0-2525 GCA_036273075.1 Fluviicoccus sp.
CGAGATGGTCATGGACAAGCACTGCCTGGGCGGGCTGCCCGGCAACCGCACCACGCCGATTGTCGTCTCCATCGCCGCCGCCTGCGGGCTGATGATTCCCAAGACCTCCTCCCGCGCCATCACCTCGCCCGCCGGCACCGCTGATGCCATGGAAACCATGACCCGCGTCACCCTGACGCTGGAACAGATGCGCGCCGTCGTGGAGAAGGAAAACGCCTGCCTGGTCTGGGGCGGCTCGGTGTCGCTGTCGCCCGCCGACGACATCCTGATCCGGGTGGAACGCGCGCTGGATATCGACAGCGAGGGGCAGATGGTAGCGTCGGTGCTGTCGAAGAAGGCGGCGGCGGGTTCCACGCATGTCCTGATTGATATTCCGGTCGGCCCCACCGCCAAGGTACGGGGCCGGCAGGCCGCCGACCACTTGGCCCACCTGCTGAAGAATGTGGGCGCAGCCCTGGGCATGGAGGTCCGCACCGTGCAGACCGACGGCACCCAACCGGTCGGATTCGGGGTCGGCCCGGCGCTGGAAGCCATGGATGTGCTGGCCGTGCTGCGCAACCAGCCCGGCGCACCCGCCGACCTGCGCGAACGGGCGCTTCTGGTGGCCGGGGAACTGCTGGAACTGGGCGGCATCGCCCCGCATGGCAAGGGCAGCCGCCTGGCCCGCGAAGCGCTGCTGTCCGGTCGCGCCGGGGAAAAATTCATCGCCATCTGCGAGGCGCAGGGCGGCTTCCGGGAACCGGAAATCGCCTCGTGCAATCACGGCATTATCGCGCCCCGCCAAGGCATCGTCACCCATATCAACAACCGCCTGGTGTCGCGGCTGGCGAAACTGGCGGGCGCGCCCGGCGCACCCGGCGCGGGCCTGAAGCTGGCGGTGCATCTGGGCGACCGCGTCGAGCGCGGCGACCCGTTGTTCGAACTGTTCGCCGACAGTCCCGGCGAACTGGCCTATGCCCTGGAGTTCCACGAAGCCCACCCGGACATGATTATTGTCGAGGAAGAATCCGTATGATCAGCCTGGTCACCCTGTATGACGAAGCCGGACTCGGCCCGCGCCTGCGCGACTGGCTGGCCGCCAAGGGTCTGGAAAGCCGCTGCCAGGCCGCCGAAATCCACCCGTTCCCCGATGGTGAAATCCGCGTGCGCGTACCGGAAAGCATTTCCGATACCGTGGTGGTGGTCTGCACGCTGGATCACCCTTCCGAAAAGACGCTGGCGCTGACCTTTGTCTGCGATGTGCTGCGCGGCATGGGCGCCAAGCGGCTGTGGCTGGTCGCGCCCTATCTGGCCTACATGCGTCAGGACATCGCCTTCCATCCCGGCGAGGGCGTCAGCGCCGCCAGCTACGCCCGCCTGCTATCGCGGCTGGTCGACGCGATGGTCACGGTCGATCCGCACCTGCACCGCATTCCCAACCTGGAAGATGTCTACACCGTGCCCAGCACCGCGCTGCACGCCACGGACGTGATCGGCGACTGGCTGAACGGTCGACTCACCGGCAAGGCGTTGCTGATCGGCCCCGACCGCGAAAGCGAGCAGTGGGTAACGGCGGTGGCGTCACGTTGCGGCCTGCCGTTCCGGGTGCTGGACAAGGTGCGGCTGGGCGACCGCAAGGTGGAAATCCGCGTGCCCGACATCTCGGCCGAAGGCTTTGAAACCGTGGTGCTGGTGGATGACATGGTGTCCACCGGCCACACGCTGATGCAGGTGGCGCGGCAGCTGCGCGCCCAGGGCATCGGCGATGTACGGGCGGTATTCGTACACGCACTGTTTGGCGAAGACACGACGGCGGAAATGCGCGACGCCGGCATTGGGGAACTGGCGGGCTGCAATACCGTGGCACACGCCAGCAACCGGATTGATGTGACGCCGATGATCGGCGAATGGGTGGCGGCGATGGCGGCGGGCCGTTGACGCCCCCCGCTTTTCCATGCATAACAAGCGCCGACAACAACCATAAGCGACGGATCCATGCGCGCCCTTTTCATCCACCAGAACTTTCCCGGCCAGTTCAGCCACCTCAGCCGCCATCTTGCACTTGACCCCGGCAACATCGTGGTCGGTCTGGGGGAAAAGAAAGCGATGGAACGGCTTGGCACAAGCATGCCCGGAGTCCGGCTGGCAGGGTATGAACTGCCGCGCAATCCCACACCGGGCATTCATGCCTACCTGCGCGGCATGGAAGGCAACGTCCTGCGCGGCCAGAGCGTGGTGCGCGCCGGACTAGCGTTGAAACAGAAGGGCTTCGTGCCTGATCTGGTCGTGGCGCACGCGGGCTGGGGCGAGGCGCTGTATCTGCGCGACATCTATCCTGACGCCAAGATTGTCGGTTACACCGAATTCTTCTACCACGCCGCCGGCAAGGATGTCGGCTTCGACCCCGAATTCCCCACCGACTTCGACCGCCGCTTCCTGCTGCGCACCCGCAACGCCACCCAGCTGGTCAGCCTGACCGGGATGGATGCGGGCTGGAGTCCGACCGAGTGGCAGAAAAGCCTCTATCCCGCCGAATATCAACCGCG
>DASUIL010000033.1:0-2389 GCA_036273075.1 Fluviicoccus sp.
CATTGTCGACGAAGCGCCGGCCGATGAACCGCCGCCCGAGCCGCCGCGCCCGGAAGGGGGGCGTCCCAAGCTGCAACGCATCAAATAGGGACGCTGCTCGCGCCTCGCGCACCAATACAGGGAGGCTTCTTTCGGGAAGCCTCCCTTTTTTACGCATTCTTCGAGGTTTTCGACATGGCATGTCTGTTGCTCAAAGGCAGCCGAGAGGAAAATCATGAAGACAGAAGTCAAATCCACCTGTTGCTATTGCGGCGTCGGCTGCGGTCTGTTGGTCGAATCGGACAACGGCAAGATCACCGGCGTCCGCGGCGACCCCGAGCATCCCGCCAACTTCGGCCGCTTGTGCACCAAGGGTGCCTCGCTGGCGCAAACCGCCGACCTGACCTATCGCCTGCAGTTTCCAGAGGCGCGTCCGCTACGCGGCGGCGCCAGCCAGCGGATCTCCTGGGATGCCGCCCTCGATCAGGCTGCCGAGCGTTTCGCCTCGATCATCCGTGAGCATGGTCCGGATGCCGTGGCCTTCTACATTTCCGGTCAATTGATGACCGAGGATTACTATGTTTTCAACAAGCTGGCCAAGGGGCTGATCGGCACCAACAACGTCGATACCAATTCGCGGCTGTGCATGTCGTCGGCGGTGGCCGGGTACAAGCGCGCCTTCGGGGCCGACAGCGTGCCGGCCAGCTATGATGACTTCGCCCATGCCGAACTGATGGTGCTGGTCGGTTCCAACACCGCCTGGTGCCATCCGATCATTTTCCAGCGCATCAAGGCGATCAAGGCCGAAAAGCCGAACCTGAAAGTGGTCGTCATCGACCCGCGTGAGACGGCCACCAACGAAATCGCCGACCTGCACCTGCCGATCCGGTCAGGCGGCGACGTGCTGCTGTTCAACGCCCTGCTGGCCGAACTGGCGGCGCGCGGCGCGGTGGACGCCCATTTCACCGCCACCCATTGCACAGGGCTGGAGGCCGCCGTGGCCTCGGCGATAGCGGATCGCGGCGACCACAAGACTCTGGCCGAACGGCTGGGCATTCCCGCCGACCGCCTGCAAACCTTCTTTGACTGGTTCACCGCCACCGAACGCACGCTGACCCTGTATTCAATGGGCGTCAACCAGTCCAGCGCCGGAACGGACAAGGCCAACGCCATCATCAACTGCCATCTGGCGACCGGCCGCATCGGCAAGCCCGGCGCGGCCCCGTTTTCGCTGACCGGCCAGCCCAACGCCATGGGCGGCCGCGAAGTGGGCGGGCTGGCGAACATGCTGGCGGCGCACATGGATCTGGAAAACCCGGTGCATCGCGAGCGCGTGCAGCGCTTTTGGCAGTCACCGTCGATCCCGGAAAAATCCGGCCTGAAAGCGGTTGACCTGTTCGACGCCGTGCATGACGGCCGCGTCAAGGCGGTGTGGATCATGGCCACCAACCCGGTGGTGTCGCTGCCCAACGCCGACCGTGTGCGCGCAGCGCTGGAAAAATGCGAGCTGGTGATTGTCTCCGACTGCATCGCCGATACCGACACCATGCGGCTGGCGCATATCAAGTTGCCCGCGCTGGGCTGGGGGGAGAAGGACGGCACCGTTACCAATTCCGAACGCCGCATTTCCCGTCAGCGCGGCCTGTTGCCGCCGCCGGGCGAGGCGAAGCCGGACTGGTGGGCGCTGGCGGAAGTGGGCAAGGCGCTGGGCTACAAGGCCGGATTCAGCTACACCCATCCGGCGCAGATATTCCGCGAGCATGCGGCCTTGTCCGCCTTCGAGAACAACGCCGAAAGCGGACTCCGTGACTTCAATATCGGCCTGCTGGCGCAACTGGACAACAGTGAATACAACGCGCTGAAGCCGGTGCAGTGGCCGGTAACGCCGGACGCGCCGCTGGGCACCGAACGCCTGTTTAGCGACAACCGTTTCTACACCCCGGACGGCAAGGCGCGGCTGGTCGCGCTCTCTTATCGCGCACCGGTGCATGCCTTGTCGGCGGAATACCCGCTGGTGCTGAACACCGGCCGTATCCGCGACCAGTGGCACACCATGACCCGCAGTGGTTTGACGCCGCGCCTGCTGCAACATATTGGTGAGCCGTTTGCGGAAATGCACCCCGATGAGGCAAAAAACCGGAGCCTGAAGGAGGGCGGGCTGGTGCGCTTGCGCAGCCGCTGGGGGTCGGCGGTGGCGCGGGTGCAGTTCAATGATGGCCAGAAGCCCGGTCATGTCTTCATGCCCATGCACTGGACTGGCGTGCTCAGTCGCAGCGGCCGCGTCGGCGCGGTGGTGAATCCGGCGGTGGACCCGGTGTCCGGCCAGCCCGAGAACAAGCACACCCCGGTGGCGGCGGAAATTTACCCGGCGGCCTGGCACGGCTACCTGCTCAGCGCCGCGCCGCTGGCG
>DASUIL010000034.1:0-5794 GCA_036273075.1 Fluviicoccus sp.
GACCTTCAAGGCGCTGTCCGGTTCGCCCAAGTTCAACCTGATCGGCCACAGCCAGGGCAGCCCCACCTCGCGCTATGTCGCCGCCGTGCGCCCGGACCTGGTCGCTTCCGTCACCAGCGTGGACGGCGTCAACAAGGGCTCCCGCGTGGCCGATATCGTGCGCAAGGTGGCTCCGGCGGGCACCGTCACCGAAGCCATCGCCGCTTCCGTGGCCAACGCCTTCTCCACCATCCTCAGCTTCGCCACCGGCAGCACCAGCCTGGGCCAGGACACGCTGGCCGCGCTGGACAGCCTGACCACCACCGGCCTGTCAAAGTTCAACAGCAAGTACCCGGCGGGCGTGCCCAGCGGTTGCGGCGAAGGTGCTTACACGGTGAACGGCATCCGCTACTACTCCTGGGGCGGCGCGAAGCAGCTGACCAATGTGCTCGATCCGCTCGACGCCGGGATCGGCACCCTGTCGCTGGCCTTTGCCTTCAGCGGCGAAGCCAATGACGGCCTGGTCAGCACCTGCTCGCAACGTCTGGGCAAGGTCATCCGCGCCGATTACGGCATGAACCACCTGGATGCGGTAAACGGCTATTTCGGCCTGGTCAACATCTTCGAGACCAACCCGAAGTCGGTGTTCCGCAGCCACGCCAACCGCCTGCAAGCCGCCGGCCTGTAACCGTTTGACCGGGGTCGGTCATTACCCCCATGTCAACGGGTGGTCCTTCCGGGCCGCCCGTTTTTTGCGTTTCACCCCGAGGAATCCGCTGTTGTGAGGATGTATCACCGCCTTTGTTCCGCTCCCGCCAATGCTGATGTTCCCCCGCTGCCGCTCCGTTCAAAAAACATGCATTCCATCCGGTTAATTCACGCCAGTCGATGTCGCTTTTTAACAATCACGCATTCGTTACCGGTGTTATACAGGCGCGACCAGCCTGTAAAACAACCACAACAACAATAATGCCCGGACCGGCGCGTCCCCCTGCAAGACCGGGGCGGACGGACGACTTGTCCCTGATAAGAACGTGATGGCTATGGACGACATCCTTTCCACCCAGATGACCATTCCCGACCGCCCTCCACGGTTGCTGGACCGCCCGCGCCTGCGCGCGCCCGACGGCCTGCCGCGCATTACCCTGGCCTGTGCCCCCGCCGGTTACGGCAAGACGACGCTGCTGGCGGAATGGGCGCGTCACAGCGGCGCGGCCACGGCCTGGCTGTCGCTGGACGACGGCGACAACGACCCGCTGCACTTCATGCAGCATTTCATCGCCGCCATCCAGACCTGTTTTCCCGGTTTCGGCCAGGCCACCGCCGAGGGGCTGGCCAATACCCAGCCGCCGTCGGTGGCGGGGCTGATGCGCACGCTGATCAATCCGCTGTGCCGCCTGCCGGAACCGTTGTGCCTGGTGCTGGACGACCTGCACATGATTCACGAGGCGACGGTGCATGACGCCATCGCCTGCCTGCTGGAACAGCGCCCGCCGCGCCTGCACCTGATGCTGGCCTCGCGCCGCGAGCCGCCGTTCTCGCTGGCGCGGCTGCGCGGGCAGGGACAGCTGCACGAGATCCGCCCCGACGACCTGCGTTTCACCGGCGAGGAAACCGCCACCTTCTGCAATACGCTGATGCAGCTGGACCTGCCGCCCGCGCAACTGGCGATGCTGGAATCGCGCACCGAGGGCTGGATTGTCGGCCTGCAGCTGGCGGCGCTGTCGCTGCACAACAATCCTGACAAGGCAGGGTTCATCCGCCAGTTCGCGGGCGATGACCGCCACATTACCGATTTCCTGATGGAGGAAGTGTTGCGCAGCCGCAGTCCGGAGATGCAGGACTTCCTGCTGCAAACCTCGATCCTGGAACGCTTCTCCGCGCCGCTGTGCGAGGCCGTGACCGGCGCGGCCAACGCCCGCGAGCGGCTGGATGAGATGGAGCGCGGCAACCTGTTCCTGGTGGGGCTGGACCACCGCCGCCAGTGGTATCGCTACCATCACCTGTTCGCCTCGCTGCTGCAAAGCCGCTTGCGGGCGCAGCACCCGGAGCAGGTGGAAGAACTGCATCGCCGCGCCAGCCGGGCCTATGCCGCACAGGGCGCGTATGCCGAGGCGGTGCAGCACGCCATCGCCGCCGGGGAATTCGAGCAGGCCGCCGCGCTGATGGAAGAACACAGCGGCGACCTGTTCTCGCTGGGCCGGTTCGTGACGGCGCTGGGCTGGGCGTGGCGCTTGCCGCCGGAACTGCTGGCGCGGCATCCGCGCCTGTCGATGACCTGCGCCTGGGGCGTGCTGGCGATGGATAACCTGCCTGAGGTGGAACGGCATGTGCGCGACGCCACCGCTGCGCTGTGGCCGCACCGCGAGGCGGCTCCGGGTACACCGGAACGGGCGCGCTGGGGGCAGCTGGCGCTGATCCGCGCCTGTCAGTGCTGCGTGGCGGGCGACCTGGCCGGGGCGCGGGCGTCGGTGCGGGAGGCGCTGGCCTCGCTGCCCCCCGGGCGGGTGCTGCACGACGCCGCCACCGTCACCCTCGCCTTCTGCCATTACGTGCAGGGTGATCTGGCCGCCGCCAGACCCTTGTTCGCGCGCTGCGCCCGCATCACCGCCGCCAACCGCAACCTGATGGTGCCGATCCTGGCGGCGCTGGGGCTGGGCCGCACCCATTACCGCGAAGGGCGGCCGCAGCAGGCGCGGCTGGTCTACACCCAGACGTTGGAGGATTGCAAGGCGCTGGGCTGGGAGGAACTGCCCGCCGTCGGCATGATGCATCTGGGGCTGGGCGAACTGGCGCTGGAAGACGGCGATCTGCCCGAAGCCGAACGGCTGCTGGCGCTTGGCGTCGAGATGACCGCCGCCGCCTTCATGCAGTACGTGCACGCCTGGGGGCAGGTGCTGCTGGCCACCACACGGGTGCTGGCCGGTCAGCCGGACGGCGGTCTGACGCCGGGACAGGAAGGCATGCTGGCGCGCTATTCGGGACGCTTTGTGGTGGAGCTGCCCGCCCTTTCCGCCGAACTGGCCGGGCTGTGGCTGCTGCAGGACCGGCATGACCGTCTGGAAGACTGGCTGGAGGAAACGCGGTTGCCGCTGGACACGCTGCTGCCGGAACGCGAGGCGGAGTACCGGATGCTGGCGAGGGTATGGCTGGCCCGCGGTCAGGCAGCCGAGGCGCTGGCGTTGCTGGAACGGCTGTGGACGCTGGCGGAACCGCGACGGCTGCGACTGGCGATGACCGATATCCGGCTGATGCAGGCGGAGACGTTGGCGGCGCTGGGGCAAACCGAGGCCGGCGCGAACGCCCGGCGGCAGGCCCGCGAGCTGGGCTTGCAGGCCGGACTGAAACGGCGGCTGGCCGCGACCGGGATAACTCCCGCCACCGGCGATGCCTCCGGGCTGGCGGTGTGCGGCATGGTCGGCGACGTGTTCCGCCTCAGCCGCAAGGAAAAGCAGGTGGCGCGCCACCTGATTCGCGGCGCCACCAGCCAGGAGATTGCCGAGCGCCTGTTCGTCTCGCTCAGCACCATCAAGACCCACACCAAGAACATCTACGCCAAGCTGGGGGTCAACAAGCGGCTGCAGGCCGTGGAAGTGCTGATGAAGCTGGACCTGGCCTGAGGCCTTACTTCAGCCCCAGCAATTCGATGCGGTAACCGTCCGGGTCTTCCACAAAGGCCAGGATGGTCGTGCCGTGCTTCATCGGCCCCGGCTCGCGCACGATCTTGCCGCCCGCAGCGCGGATCTTCTCGCAAGCGGCGTAGACATCCTCGACGCCGATGGCGATATGGCCGTAGCCCGAACCGATATCGTAGGCGGCGGTATCCCAGTTGTGGGTCAGCTCCAGCACCGTGGTGTCGTGCTCCTCGCCGTAACCGACAAAGGCCAGCGTGAAGCGGCCTTCCGGGTAGTCCTTTTGCCGCAGCAGGCGCATGCCCAGCACCTGGGTGTAAAACGCCAGTGAGCGCGACAGGTCGCCGACGCGCAGCATGGTGTGAAGAAGACGCATGGAAATTCCTCCGGCAGGCTAGAGATCGGAAGGCGGCGCGGTCGGCTCCTTCCAGAACAGCCGCAACAATAACTGTTTCAGCCGTTCCAGCTCCAGCGGTTTGGTGAGGAAGTCGTCCATGCCCGCCTGCAGGCATTGCTGTTGCTGCTCGCGCATGGCGTGCGCGGTCAGCGCCACGATCACCCCCGGCGGAATGCCGCGTTCCTGTTCCAGCTGCCGGAGCGCCTCGGTGGCGGCATAGCCATCCATTTCCGGCATTTCGCAGTCCATCAGCACCAGGTCATAGCTGGCGGGCCGCGCCCGGTACAGTCCCAGCGCCTCCCGGCCGTTGTTGGCGACATCGCTGGTCAGGCCCAGCTTGCGTAGCATGCCGACAATCACCATCTGGTTGACGGCGTTGTCCTCGGCCACCAGCACATGCTTGCCGCCCAGCCACTCGCGGAAACGGCCGGGATCGCTGCGGCGGTCGGTTTCCGAGCGGAATTCCTCCTGCCGCCCCAACAGTTTCAGCAGGGCGTCGCGCAGCATCGAGGCCGAGGTCGGCTTCTGGATCACCAGACTCAGCCCCGCCCGCGCCAGCTCCTCCTTGCCGGGATAGACGCGCATCGCCGTCAGCAGGACGCGGCGCGTCTTCATCAGCACCGGGTCGGTGGTCATCCACAGAGCCAGCTCCATGCCGCTCATGCCCGGCATGCGCATGTCGAGGGTGGCGATGTCATAGGGTTCGCCGCGCGCGGCGGCGGCCTGCATTTTGATCAGCGCATCCTCACCGCTGTGCGCAAAGTCGGGCTTCATGCCCCAGGCGGCCGCCTGCTCCATCATCATGTTGGCAAAGTCGGGAGAATCATCCACGAAAAGGATGCGCAGGTCGCGCAGCGCCGTCAGCGGCACCAGATGGTCATTCACGAAATCGGGGCTGGCTGGCGTTACCGGCAGCGTGAACCAGAACACCGATCCCTCGCCCGGACGGCTCCGCACGCCGATCTCGCCGCCCAGGAGCCCCACCAGATGGTGGCAGATGCTCAGTCCCAGCCCGGTGCCGCCAAAGCGCCGCGTGGTGGAGCTGTCAGCCTGTTCGAAGGGATGGAACAGCCGCGCCTGCTGGTCGGGGTCCATGCCGACGCCGGTATCCGCCACCTCGAAGCGCAGCACCGGCTGCCCCGCCCGGCTTTCCTCCAGGCGGTGCACGCGCAGGCTGACCTGCCCTTTCTGGGTGAACTTGAAGGCGTTGCCCAGCAGGTTCAGCAAAATCTGGCGGATGCGCGTCGGGTCGGAATTGATGAACACCGGCACGTCGGGATCGACGAAGGCCAGGAATTCCAGCCGTTTCTGCTCCGCCGTCAGCGAGAACACCGAGGCGCATTCCAGCATCAGGTTGTCCAGATCCATGTCGATCTGTTCGATGTCCATTTTCCCGGCCTCGATCTTGGAGTAATCGAGGATGTCGTTGATGATGTTGAGCAGCGCCTTGCCGGAACCGCTGATCACCTGCACGAACTGCTGCTGCTGCGGGGTGAGGTCGGTGTTCTGCAACAGCTCGGTCATGCCCAGCACGCCGTTCATCGGCGTACGGATCTCGTGGCTCATCGTCGCCAGGAACAGGCTTTTAGCCCGGCTTTCCGACTGCGCCTGATACACCGCCTGCCGCGCGCGGATTTCCTCGTCGCGCGCCTTCAGCTTGGTGCGCAGGTGCTCCTCGCGCTCGGCATTGGCGCGGCGCTCCTCGGCCAGCGCCTTGTCCTGGGCGTCCATGCGTTCCTGACGGGCGATGTTGATACGGTCGGCCAGCGCAAAGGACAGCAGCAGC
>DASUIL010000035.1:0-4865 GCA_036273075.1 Fluviicoccus sp.
CGACGCCGGACGCCAGATGGCGATCCTGGCCACCAGCACCTTCCTGCGCTATATCGAACTGTGCGGCGAAAGCTTCAAGTTCCCGTCGAACGGCTATCGCGGCGACTACATGCGCGACATCGCCCAAACCGTGTTTGACGCTCACGGCAAGGCGCTGGTCAAGCCCGCCGCCGATGTCTTCGCCAACATCCCCGCCGATGAAGTGAAGAACGAAGCCGGGGAAGTCATCAGCGGTGACAAGGAAGCACACATCGACGGGCTGATCGACAACGCCCGCGGCCTGCTCGGCCCCGAAGGCTATGACGTGTTCTTCCGCGCCGCGCTGGACAGCATCCTCGGCGACATCAAGGACGACCTGGCCGGTTTCGGCGTCACCTACGACGAATGGTTCAGCGAGAAGTCGCTGGCCGACAGCGGCTCCATTGACCGCGCCATCAAGACCTTGCAGGCCAACGGCACCGTCTATGAAAAGGGCGGCGCGCTGTGGTTCAAGTCCACCGACTATGGTGATGAAAAGGACCGGGTCGTGGTGCGTGACAACGGCCAGGCCACCTACTTCGCTTCCGATATCGCCTACCACCTCAACAAGTTCGAGCGCGGCTTCGACAAGGTGCTGAACATCTGGGGCGCCGACCACCACGGCTACATTCCGCGCGTCAAGGCCGCCATCACCGCAATGGGCCTCGACGCGGGCAAGCTGGACGTGCAGCTGGTGCAGTTCGTCACCCTGTGGCGCGGCGGCGAACAGGTGCAGATGTCCTCGCGTTCCGGCCAGTTCATCACCCTGCGCGAACTGCGCGAGGAAGTGGGTAACGACGCTGCGCGTTTCTACTACATCACCCGCAAGAGCGAACAACACATCGACTTCGACCTCGATCTCGCGAAGTCGCAAAGCAAGGACAACCCGGTGTACTACATCCAGTACGCCCACGCCCGTATCTGCCGCGTCTTCGACAAACTGGCCGAGCGCGGTCACAGCTTCACCGAAGCCGACGGCCTGGCAGCACTCTCCGGCCTGAAGGAGGACGTGGAGCGCGAGCTGGTGAAGAAACTGGCCGCCTATCCGGAAGTGGTGCAGGCCGCCGCGCTGGCCTACGAACCGCATCACGTCAGCAATTACCTGAAAGAACTGGCCGCCCAGTTCCACGGCTGGTACAACGATCACATCGTGCTGAATGACGATACCAATATCCGCAACGGCCGCTTATTATTGAGCCTCGCGGTAAAGCAGGTATTGGCGAACGGGTTGGGACTGCTTGGCGTCGCCGCTCCCGAACAAATGTAACCGAGGCAGACGTGTTCAAGTACGGCAAGAAGAAACCCCAGGGCGCGACCCGCAACCTTGGCCGCCAGGCGCAACCGGCAGCGGGCCCGCGCTCGTCCTTGCCCGGTTGGCTGCTGGTCGGACTGGGCATGAGCATCGGCCTGTTCCTGGCGTTCATGCTGTACCTGTGGAAACCCTGGCAGCCGGTCAAGCGCGAGGTAGGGCAACCTGCCGTCACTGCACCCGACACCCCGCCCGCCGAAACCAAATCCGCCGAGCCGCGCTTTGACTTTTACCGGCTGCTGCCCAGCCAGAAAGTGGTTCCGAACGAGCCGCCTCCCGAAGTGACGCCGCCGGTTACGCCAAAGCCCGCCGCCAAGCCCGATACTGCCGCCAAACCGGCGGCGGATGACGCCAAGAAGCGCGAGGCTGACAAGCAACGCGCCGAGGCTATCCTGGAAGGTAAAAAGGTTCCCGCTCCGGAAAAGCCAAAGCCGGATAGCGCCGCCAAGGAAAAAGTCAGGGAACCCGTGAAGGAAAAGGAAGCCGACAACGGCAAATTCTCCTTGCAGGCCGGTTCGTTCAAGAGCCAGGCTGAAGCCGAGCGCCGCAAGGCGAAGGTTGCCCTGCAAGGCCTGCCCGCCCGCGTGCAGCAGGTCACCGTCAAGGAAGGCCAGGTCTGGTATCGCGTCATCGTCGGCCCGTTCAAGGGCAAGACCGCCTCCGACAAGGCGCAGTCGGAACTGCGCGGCGGCGGTATCGACAGCCTGATGGTGAAGGAAAAGAAATGATCCGGCGGGCGCAGCCCTGCCCGCCAGACTCATTCCGCAGCACCCCGCTACATTCGCTGACAATCCCCCCGCTTGAAATCCCCGCCGCGCCGCCCCATTACAGACTGGTCACCTCAAGGATTATCCACATGACCACTATCGTCTGTGTCCGCCGCGGCAACAGCGTCGCTCTCGGCGGCGACGGCCAGGTTTCGCTGGGCAACACCATCATCAAGGGCACCGCGCGCAAGGTCCGCCGCCTTTACCACAACCAGGTCATCGCCGGTTTCGCGGGCGGCACCGCCGACGCCTTCACACTGTTCGACCACTTCGAAGCCAAGCTGGAAAAGCACGGCGGCCAGCTGATCCGCGCCGCCGTCGAGCTGGCCAAGGACTGGCGCACCGACCGCACCCTGCGCCGTCTGGAAGCGATGCTGATCGTCGCCGACAAGACCGCCTCCTTCATCATCACCGGCACCGGCGACGTGCTGGAACCGGAACACGGCGTGCTGGCCATCGGCTCCGGCGGCAACTATGCCTTGTCCGCCGCGCGCGCCCTCTGCGACAACACCGACCTGGATGCGGAAGCCATTGCCCGCAAGAGCCTGGCCATCGCCGGGGATATCTGCGTGTTCAGCAACCACAACCACATTGTTGAAGTGATTCAGTACTGAGGACGCCGCCATGAGCACCATGACTCCACGTGAAATCGTCCATGAACTGGATCGTCACATTGTCGGCCAGAACGCCGCCAAGCGCGCCGTAGCCCTTGCCCTGCGCAACCGCTGGCGGCGCATGCAGCTGCCGGAAGACCAGCGGCATGAGGTGACACCGAAGAACATCCTGATGATCGGCCCCACCGGCGTCGGCAAGACCGAAATCGCCCGCCGTCTGGCGAAACTGGCCAACGCCCCGTTCCTGAAGGTGGAAGCCACCAAGTTCACCGAGGTCGGCTACGTCGGCCGCGATGTAGAGACCATCATCCGTGATCTGGTTGATGTCGCGTTGAAGGACGCCCGCCTCCACGGCATGCAAAAGGTGGAATTCCGCGCCCGCGAAGCGGCTGAGGAACGCATCCTCGATGTCCTGCTGCGTCCCGCCCGCACTTCGGACTGGGACAATCATGAACCGTCGGCCGACAAGAACGATTCTTCCACCCGCGCCATCTTCCGCCGCAAGCTGAAGGCCGGCGAGCTGGATGACCGGGAAATCGAAATTGAACTGAGCCAGGCGCCTTTGGGGGTCGACATCATGGCCCCGCCCGGCATGGAGGACATGGCCGGTCAGCTCTCGAAAATGTTCAGCAGCCTGAACAAGGAACGCACCAGCAGCAAGCGGGTAAAAATCAGTGAGGCGCTGAAGCGGATTCAGGAGGAAGAAGCGGCCAAGCTGTTGAACGAAGAAGACCTGAAGGCCGCCGCCCTGACCGCCGTCGAGCAGAACGGTATCGTCTTCCTCGACGAGATCGACAAGGTCTGCCGTCGCGGCGAAGCCCACGGCGCCGATGTCTCGCGAGAGGGCGTGCAGCGCGACCTGTTGCCGCTGATCGAGGGCTGCACCGTCAACACCAAGCACGGCATGATCAAGACCGACCACATCCTGTTCATCGCTTCGGGCGCCTTCCATCTGGCCAAGCCTTCCGACCTGATTCCCGAACTGCAGGGCCGCCTGCCGATCCGCGTGGAGCTGAACGCGCTGACTCCGGCGGATTTCGAGCGCATCCTGACCGAGCCGCATTTCTCGCTGACCGAACAGTACAAAGCGCTGCTGGCCACCGAGGGGCTGAACATCCGTTTTACCCCGGAAGCGGTCAAGCGGCTGGCGGAAGTCGCGTTCGAAATCAATGAGCGCACCGAGAACATCGGCGCCCGCAGACTTCATACCGTGCTGGAACGGCTGCTGGAGGACATTTCCTTCACGGCGGGCGACCTCGCGGCCGAACGCCACGGTGAGACGCTGGACATCACGGTAGAGGATGTGAATACCCATCTGGGCTATCTGGTGCAGAACGAAGACTTGAGCCGGTTCATTCTCTGACGCCCGCCGGCCATGAAAAAGCCGCCCGAAGGCGGCTTTTTCATGTTCACGGCAAGGTCGGACTTACTCGCCCCTGGCCACGGTGCAGAACTGGCTGTAAAGCCCCAGAATCGAGGTGCTGGCATGATCCACGGTCGCCAGTTGGGTAATGCCGCCGTTTTGCTTCGCCGCGTCAATCGAAGCGTCGCCAGTGGTGATCAGGCCCAGCATGTTGGTCGCGCAGGCCTGCCCGGATTTCGAGGCGCGGGGGGATTGACCCACGGCCACCGGACCTTTCACGCCGGTGTACAGCAGACCATTCCCGGTCGGCGAGGCAACCACGGCACAACCTTGCATCAGGATGGCGGAAAGCGCCGCCACCACTACAAATTTGACATTCATGTCAGTCTCCTTGAATAACCATTCTATTGATCAGTGCGTCCCTAAAACGCGCGCGGACGGTATCAAACCGCCGCGCTGTTGTCACCGGCTTGCCTTTCAAGTGCGTATTTTCCACACGGTAATTGTTTCCAAACTTAACGCAAACCGCCCGAGCTGCCGCTTGTTGGCTACAATCGGCGGATAACATCCACAAAGACCTGATCAAACATGGCACACAAATTCACCGTTTCCCCCAAGGATGACCTTCAAGCAACCCTGAAGCGTGTTGAAACCACCATCACCGGCAAGGGCGGCCAATTCTCCGGGGACACCTCGCAGGGCAACTTCGCCGGCGTCACCCCCATCGGCATGGTCAAGGGCAAGTACGCGGTTATCAACGGCAAGGACATCGAGATCACCATCACCGACAAACC
>DASUIL010000036.1:0-3306 GCA_036273075.1 Fluviicoccus sp.
GCGGGGTTATATTCTCGCTCCTGTTGTTGCGGGGTGGAGCAGTCTGGTAGCTCGTCGGGCTCATAACCCGAAGGTCGTTGGTTCAAATCCAGCCCCCGCTACCATATTCCGAGGTATGAAAAAGCCCACACATTTGTGGGTTTTTTTTCAGCCAGTGTCCGGTGTTTTCTGCCGGATGCATGAAATGGGCCTTGGTGCCCATTTTTTGTTTTTGAGGTTTGTGCATGGCGGTGTCGCAAAAGATTCAAGTGCTGACGGATATGCTGTCGCCTGCGGTGGCGGTCTGCGGCTATGAATTGTGGGGTATCGAATTTTTCCCGCAAGGCAAGCGTTCATGTTTGCGTATCTATATCGATGGGCCGGAAGGTGTGTCGGTCGATGGGTGTGCGAAGGTTAGTCATCAGGTAAGCGGTATCCTGGATGTGGAGGATCCGATTGCGGGTGAATATACGCTTGAGGTTTCTTCCCCGGGCTGGGATCGTCCGCTTTTTTCCCTTCCCCAGTACGGGCGCTATGTTGGCGGCGAGATTCAGGTTCGCCTGCTTGCGCCGCTGGAAGGCCGTCGCCGCTACAAGGGTGTGTTGCAGTCGATTCAGGGTGATGTGCTGGAGATCCTTTCCGAGGGGCGGGTGGTCCAGGTGCCGTTTGCTCAGGTTGATAAAGGCAATGTGGTTCCCAATGTTTGAGTTTTCTTGTGTCAGGGCAGCAGCATGAGTAAAGAAATCCTGTTGGTGGTCGAATCCGTCAGTAATGAAAAAGGTGTGCCGCGTGAAGCCATCTTCCAGGCGCTGGAGCAGGCTCTGGTTGCGGCGACCAAGAAAAAGTACAACATTGATGAGATGGATGTTTCCGTGGTCATCAATCGCAAGACTGGCGAGTACGACACATTCCGCCGTTGGACCGTTACGGCTGATGAAGACCACGAAATGCCGGCGCAGCAACTGGCGATCAGTGATGTCGAGGAGCGTGGCCTGAAGATTGGTGATGTGGTCGAGGAGCAAATCCCTTCCATCGAGTTCGGGCGGATTGCTGCCCAGACCGCCAAGCAGGTTATGGTGCAGAAGGTTCGTGAGGCCGAGCGCGCCCTGGTGGCGGATGCCTATCGTCAGCGGATTGGCGAAATGCTTACCGGCGAAATCAAGAAGATTACCCGCGACGGCGTCATTGTGGATCTTGGCAACAACGCTGAGGGCTATCTGGCGCGTGACCAGATGCTCCCTAAGGAAAATTTCCGCTTGAAGGAGCGTGTGAGCAGCATCCTGCATTCCGTGAATGCTGAAATGCGCGGCGCCCAGTTGCTGCTGTCCCGTACCTGCCCGGAAATGCTGATTTCCCTGTTCCGCAAGGAAGTGCCGGAAATCGGTGAGGAAATCATCGAGATCAAGGGCGCCGCGCGTGATCCCGGCGTGCGCGCCAAGATTGCCGTTAAGACCAATGATCACCGCATCGATCCGGTGGGCGCCTGTGTCGGCATGCGCGGCACCCGCGTTCAGGCAGTCACCGGTGAGTTGGGTGGCGAGCGTGTGGATATTGTCCTTTGGGATGACAATCCTGCCCAGTTTGTTATCAATGCCCTGCAGCCGGCCGAAGTAGTCTCTATCATTATGGACGAGGATGCGCATGCCATGGATGTGGCTGTCGAGGCTGATCAGCTGGCCCAGACCATCGGCAGGTCCGGCCAGAATGTCCGTCTGGCTTCCGAGTTGACCGGCTGGCGTCTCAACGTGATGACGGTTGAGGATGCCAACGCCAAGCAGGCAACCGAATCCCGCCAATATGCCGAGGCCTTTGTCCGTGACCTGGGTGTTGACGAAGACATTGCCAATATTCTGGTCAGCGAAGGGTTCACCACGTTGGAGGAAGTCGCCTACGTACCCATCGAGGAAATGCTGGCGATTGTGGATTTTGATGAAGATATAGTGGCTACCTTGCGCCAGCGCGCCAAGGATGCCTTGCTGACCCAGGCGCTGGTGTCCGAGGAAAAGGCTGAGCCGGCCGAGGACCTGCTGTCGATGGAAGGCATGACCCGTCAATTGGCTTATGCCCTGGCGGCACGCGGCGTGATCAGCATGGAAGACCTTGCTGAGCAAGCTATTGATGATATCGCGGATATTGAGGGTCTGGGAGCCGACAAGGCCGCCCGCCTGATCATGAAAGCCCGCGAACCCTGGTTCAAGTAAGAAAGACTTGCCGGTAATCCTGTTTTGGAGTGACGAGCCACATGGCTGATACAACTGTCAAACAACTTGCGCAACTCATTGATCGTTCAGTGGAAACGCTTGTCTCCCAGATGCAGGAGGCCGGCTTGTCCGGTCGTGGTCCTGATGATCTGGTGACTGATGCGGAAAAGCAGCAGCTCCTCGCGCACCTGAAGCGCAGCCATGGCGGCGCCAGCGAGACGCAGCAGCAAATTACCCTCAAGCGCAAGACGGTCAGCACCATCAAGACCACCCCCGTGACGGGCGGCAAAGCGAAGACCGTGAGTGTCGAAGTACGCAAGACGCGGACCTTCGTCAAGCCTTCCGATGAGGCTGCGGCTCAGGAAGCGGCGCGCAAGGCTGCTGAAGAGGAAGCCGCCCGGCAGGCGGCCGAAGAGAAGGCCCGGCTGGCGGCTGAAGAGGCGGCCCGCGCTGCTGAGGAGGCTGCTCGCATGGCTTCCGCTGAAGGCGATTCGGCCGGAGCGGCGGCGCATGATGATAACCGCAAGTCGACAGAGGCCGCCCGCGAGAAGAAGCTGGCGGTCATGAAGCCGGCTGCGGCGGCGCCCAGAAAGGCTGAGACGCCGGAAGAAAAGGCCCGTCGTGAGGCGGAAGAGGCTCGCCGCAAGGCGGCGGATGAGGCTAGGAAGGCGCAGGAAGCGGCAGCGCGCAAGGCGGCCGAAGAAAAGGCCCGGCAGCGCACGCTGGAGCAGGCTGCCAAGATCGCGGCGGACCTTGCGGCCCGTCCGGACTCCGGTTCTTCCTCGGAAGATGTGCCGCTGGCGCGCGGTCTGGTTGGTCGTGCCTTCGAGGACTCCTTTGCCAAGGAAGATCGTGAAATCCGCCGCGGCGGCAACAATACCCGTGGCGGCAAGAACAAGGGTGGCAAGAAGCGCGAGGAAGAGCAGAATTACCGTCCGGCGCAGCGCGCCCTGAGTTCTGCGCTGTCGAAGCAGCACGGCTTCGAAAAGCCCGTTGAGAAGCAAGTGTATAAAGTCAAGATCGGTGAAACCATCCTGGTGGCGGATCTCGCCCAGCAGATGGCGGTGAAGGCCAAGGAAGTGACTCGTGTCCTGATGAAGATGGGCGAAGTGGTCACGCAAAACCA
>DASUIL010000037.1:0-2077 GCA_036273075.1 Fluviicoccus sp.
TTCTTCAGTGGTAGCCTCAACCTTGCGCGGCTGGCACGGTTCCGCCGGCAGCAAGCAGGTGGCGCAGCCGCCACAGCTGCTGCAACTGTTCGACCGGGAAGATGACCCCGAATGCCGTCTGGTGCGCGAGGCGCTGACCGAGCTGAACCTGGATGTGATGATTTATTCCTGCCCGCTGTCCGGCAGCCGTTTTACCCGCAAGCTGACCGAGCTTTCCGGCGAAAACCGTCTGCCGTTCCTGATTGACCCGAATACCGGCGAGCAGCACAGCGGCGCGCAGGCCATCAACAACTACCTGTTCCACCAGTACCGCCAGAAACCCGCGCCGCGTCATTTGCAGGTTGGCGACCTGAACCTGCTGAGTTCAAAACTGGCCAGCGCCTCGCGCGGCCGCCGCATCCTGGCGCAGCCGTCGGTAAATCCGGAACAGCCGCTGACGCTGTACAGTTTCGAATCCAGTCCATATTCCCGGCCTGTGCGCGAAAAGCTCTGTGAGCTGGAGCTGCCCTATATCCTGATCAATCTGGGCAAACAGCAACTGGCGGATGTCGGCCCGGCCAAACAGCGCCTGCATCTGGGCGAATACAAGCCGCTGCCGAACACCAAACGTTCGCGCATGCTGGCGGAAAAGGGATGGGTGCAGGTGCCGTTCCTGATCGATCCCAATCACGGTGTGGAAATGTTCGAGTCGAAGGATATCCTGGCGTATCTGGAGCGAACCTACGAGTTTCCGGGCTGAATGACGCGGCGTCCATGAAATGAAAAAGGCCTCCATTCGGAGGCCTTTTTGTTGGCTGATGCCCTATCGGCCTATCCGGCCCGACGCGCGGCCAGCTTGCCTTTCACTGCCTGGATCACCATCGGCATGAAGCTGATGCCGATGATGGCGAAGATCACCAGCGTGAAGTTCTTGCGCACCACCGGCAGGTTGCCGAAGAAATAGCCCAGACCGACAAAGAGGCTGACCCAGCACAGCGTGCCGACCACGCTGAAGGTCAGGAAGCGGCGGTAGACCATGGCGCCCATGCCCGCCACGAATGGAGCGAAGGTGCGCACGATCGGCACGAAGCGGGCGAAGATCACCGTCTTGCCGCCGTGCTCGGCGAAGTAGGCCTCGGTCTTGTGCAGGTGATCCATGCGGATCAGCTTGGTCCTGGTGATCAGCCTTCGCCCCAGCTTGTTGCCGACCCAGTAATTGGTGGAGTCGCCGCTGATGGCGGCGGCGCACAGCACCAATCCCACCAGCCAGGGATTCATCGAGCCGATGGCGGCCAGCGCACCGGCGGCGAAGAGCAGACTGTCGCCCGGCAACAGCGGCATCACCACCAGGCCGGTTTCAGTAAAGACAATCAGGAAGAGGATGGCGTAGACCCATAGGCCGTAGTTGGCGACAAACTCGGCCAGATGCTGGTCGATATGCAGAATGAAGTCGATGATGAACATGATGGAAGGCTTGGCGGGAAATGTCAGGGAGGATGCTAGCAAATTCACCTCCGGCGCGGCCACCGGCCTCAGGTTGTCGTTGTGCAACCGGAAAAGATCGAACCCGGTACGATGCTGTCCGAAATTGCATAAAGAATGGCCGGAATTAACAGGGGTCAATTATACGGATGTGCATATAATCCGATCAGTTCAGTGCCATTGCGGCCATAAATCTGACAGTGAAGGTGCAGATATCGTTCAGTCCTGTAATAAAAGTGCTGTAAAAACCAGCCGTTAGCCATTTTTAGGTGGCGTTAATTCACAATAATCAGTCGTTTTCCTGCAATACGGAAAGCGTCTGCATGCTAGCCGTTCGTCGGAAAACGCCGTTTATCCGCCGAATCCGGCTTTTCGTCGTCTTTTTGGTCAGTTAGTATTCATTTGTCGCCCGGACACTTGCTCGGTCGCGGCAAAAACTATAAGCGCCTTCCCCACGACGGGTTTGCGCCAAAACAAGAATTGACCAAAGGACACACCCCATGCGCAAGCTGCTCATTTCGGCCCTCGTTGCCGCGACTGCCACTGTTTCCACCGTTGCCACCGCCGGTACCTATTCCCAGACCAAGTATCCCATCGTGCTGGCTCACGGCATGTT
>DASUIL010000038.1:0-4426 GCA_036273075.1 Fluviicoccus sp.
GTCGGTCTGCACCTTCACGCCCAGCCTGTAACCCTCCCAGCCCACCTTCAACTGCGCGATGCCCAGCTTGAAGGCCGGTTTGCCCAGATCGACCAGCGCCGTCGGCTGGATGGCGTTGTTGCGGCCGCGCACCACCATCACCGACACATAAACATTGGGCGCGTAGTCCGGCTTCACCGGCACGCTCACCACCGGGTCCTTGCCGTCCAGCGTCGTCACGAAACTGTCCATGACACCGTCGCGGGCCACGGTCACCAGCGCCGTCGCCTCGCGGAAGGGCATGCGCACCTGCAGCCGCGCCGTGTCGCCGACGGCGTACTGTTTCTTTTCGGCGATCACATCGATGCGGTCGTCGTTGCCCTGGTCGAACCACCAGTCATCGGCTCCGGCCACCCACACCGTGCTCTCGGTGGCGGCGCGGCGGCCGTCGCTGTCGGTGGCGATCACCTTCAGCTTCAGCTCCCCGGAACGCTTCAGCGGCAGCTTGCACAGCAGGCGGCCCTGGGCGTCGGTACGGTTGGCGCAGGGGACTTTCACCGCCTCTTCACGGCGGGTGGAATCGTAGGCGTAATAACCGCCCAGCGTGCGCTTGCGGTGGGAGTCCCAATACATCAGGGCTCCCTGGATTTCCACGGGGGCATTCGCCACCGGCTTGCCGTTGCGGTCGACGACAATGGCTTCCACCACTACCGGTCCGTCTCCGCCCAGCCAGGACGACAGCACGCGCAGGCCCGGCAGCACGGCGGCAGGCCACAATTGGGTGCTGGCGCCCACGGTCTGGGTTTCACCGCTGGGGTCGCGGAACTCCATCTCCATGCGCAAACGGCTGACACGATCAACTTCCGGCAGCGTCGGCGACAGCGCGTTCAGGCCGCCGGCATCATCCAGCGTCAGGGCGGTTTCGGGCAGGTCCTGGCTGCTCCAGTCGTATTGATCCGGATTTTTCGGCGGCATCACCGGCACCGAGTAGAAACTGAATTCATCGAAACCGCTGACCAAGGGATAGGCATCCGTTTCAAACTTGCCGCGCAGCGTCACCGGGGCATTGCTGTAACCGCCGCCGTTCAGGTATTGCAGTTGCAATTGCAGCGGCAGGTTCGGCGCGGGCAGCACCGGCGCGGCGGGCAGGCCCAGAT
The DNA here is from genome assembly GCA_036273075.1 of Fluviicoccus sp. Taxonomy (GTDB): domain Bacteria; phylum Pseudomonadota; class Gammaproteobacteria; order Pseudomonadales; family Moraxellaceae; genus Fluviicoccus. The sequence continues at coordinate 1,137 of DASUIL010000038.1, forward strand.
CAGCCTTCAGCACCGGCAGGCGGAAGGCGGAAACCTTGAAGCAACCGCCCTGCACGGTATTGTCGTCCGGCAGTTGCAGGGACACGCAGTATTCGCCCAGCTTGGCCGACTTGGGAATGGTCCAGTCGTTGCTGCCGTTGCCGATGGCGGTAAACGCGGCGGGCAGTTCAAAGCGGGTGTCGCTGGCGCGGTGTTCCACGACCACCGCCTTCACCTTCAGTGATGCCTCCGGGGCGCTGATGCCGCTCAGCTTGTTGCGGCGCAGCAGATGGCGCATGTGCACCGTTTCCCCGGCACGCAACAGCGTGCGGTCGAAAATGGTGTGGGCGACATAATCGCCGGTACGGGTTTCGCCGTAACCGTAACCGCCGCACTCCTCTTCACAGGCATAGTCGCTTTCGCCATACAGGTTGAAACGCCACGACTCAAGACCGCCGTTCCATTCCGACAGCGCAAAACTGCGGTCCGTGCCGCTGGCCGCCATGATCACCCACGGCGACCCCTGACAGTTACCCTTGTTCTCGATTTCCTTGTATGGACGCTCTGCAAAGACACCGCGATCGACGCGTACCAAGCCCTGTTCGTTGGTCTGGCCGCTCCACACCAGGCGTTCGTCATAGCAGTCCCAGACGCTGACGGCGGCATTGGCCACCGGCTTGCCCGCCGCCAGATCGGTCACCCAGACCTGCCCGTTCACCTTGCCCATCTGCACATGCACGCCAAGGTTGGTCACCAGACTGAGTGCATGCACATAGGCCGGTTGCGGCTTCTGCGAAATCCACTCGCCCAGATAGCGGCTTTCCACTTCATGCAGGTACAGGCCCTGCGTCACCGGCAGCCCGATCACCTCGAACTCCTTAGCGGACAACTGACGCGGTAACTCCTGTGCGGTCACGCCGGGCTGGCGGGCAATCCACGGTTTGTCCAGCAGGCCGTAATTGCCGGGACTGTAGCGTTTCAGCGCCTGGATGAAGGCCTGCTCGCTGTTGTCCATTTTCTGGGTATAGAGCGTGACGCCGGTCTTGCCCGGCAGCGTGTTTTCCAGATTGCGCACCGTCAGCGGCACCGCGCCGACGGCCGTTTCCACCACGCCGAAATCGGCGGCGAACTTGGCCAGCGGCGGCCAGGTGTCGGTACGCACCGCCAGCGGGAAGCGGGCGGCATTGGCCAGCGGCCGGTTGAAGGGGTCCACCAGTCCGGCGGGCAGCGTCAGCGTAAAGGCGGCATTGGCCGGGAACGGTCCCTTGAAACGGACCACCGTGCTGTCGCCGCCGTCATATTCCTCCCCTTCCGGCAGCTCCGGCGACCAGCCGGCCGCACCGGATTGCAGACGGATGGCGGCCAGCTTCTCCGAGGTCACGACCTCCGAGAACCGCACTTCCATATCGGCCAGCGGCACGCAGGGCGCCGTCGGGCTTTGCCGCGAGCAACTGAAGGCGGCGGTGAACGGTTTGCGGATATCAAAGGACAGAACCTGATCGGAGCCGCGCTTCGCCCCGGCGGCGGTGGCCACGTTCTTGCTGAACACCAGCCGCAACCCTTCGCCGCCGGTCAGGCGGCGGCCGCAACTGACGGCGCGCCACTCCTTGACGGCGGCGCGGCGGACGACCTTGGTGGAAGCATCCCACCAGTCATGGCCGGTCTCGCGCCGCCACCATTCCCGCACTTCCGGAATCTGCTGCTGCACGAACGCGGCGGTCTCCGCCACGGTCAGGAAGCGCGCGGGCAGACGTTCCGGCAGGTTGCTGGTCAGGCACCAGACATTGCCGGGCAGCGACTTCACATCCGTGGGCTTGTCCAGCTTCAGCAGGAAAACCTGGTCCTCGATCACGGAATTGTTGTGCTGCGGCCAGGAGTCGACAATGCGCGGGCCGCGTTCGGCAGTGGTGTCATAGCCCACAGTCGCAAAGATGCGGTTGAAGTGGTAAAGGGGGAAGGCGCGCACCGGCTTGCCCTGCACGCTCTTCAGGTTGGCGACCAGCCGGAATTCACAACGCAGCGCTGGCAGGTTCTCGTTGAACTGGTAGACCCAGGTACGAGTATCCAGCCAGCGGCCGCGTCCGAAGTCCTTGCAGTTGCTGCTGATGATGAACGGATTGCGCACGGAAGGATCGCCCACCCGCACCATGTCTTCCGAAAATCGCGCCCGGGCCTGGTTGACCACCCCGACATCACCCTGGGGTGAAAAGGCTTGCAGGCTGACGGTCTGGCCGGAAACGCGATACGCCGCCCCCTTGGCTTGCGACACCAAATCGTTGATAGTAAGCGCGTGGGTCAGGGAGGACAGAAGAAGAAGGCTCAGACCGAGCCACCTGACAACAAGAGACTGCATATCGCCTCCATGGCGAAGGATTTTGCGGACAATTCTAATATCGATTTCGGCACGATGCCGGTACTTTTATGCGCTATCTGTTCATTCATCCGGTCTTTCCCGGACAGTTCCACCGCGTCATGCAGCAGTTGGCCGCCCAGCCGGGCAATGAGGTCGTGCACCTGTCGCGGCAATCGGCGCTGGAGTCGGTGCCCGGCGTGCGCAAGATCCGCTTCAGCGTACCGGAGGGCGCCGTACCGACCGGTCACCCCTACGTCCACAAGCTGGAAGAAGCCGTCATCCAGGGCCAGGCCGTGGCGCGCGTGGCCTCCGAGCTGAAGCGCAAGGGCTTTGTGCCGGACCTGATCTACGGCTACGCCGGTTGGGGCCAGATCATGTTCATCAAGGATATCTATCCTAACGTGCCGCTGGTCGGCTATTTCGAATGGTTCCTCAATGCCTACGGCTCGGAGTACAACTTCGACCCCGCCTACCCGCTGGCCCCGGAGCACCAGCTTTACCTGCGCGCCGCCAACAGCCCGATGCTGCTGGACCTGCAATCGTGCAACCACGGCATTACCCCCACCCGCTGGCAGCAGCACCAGTTCCCCGAGGAATTCCGGCACAAGCTGACGGTGCTGCATGACGGCGTCGATACCGACCTGTTCCGGCCCAATGCCGATGCCGGGCTGAACATCCCCGGAATCAGCCTGCCGCCGGGCACGCCGCTCGTCACCTACTCCACGCGCGGCATGGAGCCGTTTCGCGGCTTCCCCCAATTCATGCGGGCGCTGGCGGAATTGCAGGCGCGTCGGCCGGACTGCCATGCCGTGATTGTCGGCACCGACAATGTCTATTATTCGAAGGCGCTGCCGGACGGACTGACCTACAAGCAGCAACTGCTGGAAGAGTTGTCCGGACGCCTGGACCTCTCCCGCATCCACTTCACCGGCTGGCTGGACACCCCGCACTACCTGCA
>DASUIL010000039.1:0-5730 GCA_036273075.1 Fluviicoccus sp.
GCTGCTGTGGCTGGCCATCGCCGGTATCCTCGTGTTTGTATTCAGTAATTTCAATCACCAGACGCCGCCCAGAAGCCTCAACTACTCCGAATTCGTTTCGTCCGTCAGCAATGGCGAGGTGAAGCGCGTCCGCATCGACGGCCTCAATATTTCCGGCGAGCTGGCGAAGGATGGCCAGAAGTTCGAGACGGTCCGCCCGTCCATCGCCGATCCCGACCTGATGGCGAAGCTGCTGGACAAGAACGTTACCGTCGAAGGCGCGGCCCCCGAACAGCAAAGCGTCTGGATGCAGTTGCTGGTCGCCAGTTTCCCGGTGGTGCTGATCGTGCTGCTGTTCATGTTCTTCATGCGGCAGATGCAGGGCGGCGGCGGCGGTCGCGGCGGCCCCATGACTTTCGGCAAGTCCCGCGCCCGCATGCTGTCCGAAGACCAGATCAAGACCACCTTCGCCGATGTCGCCGGCTGCGACGAGGCCAAGGAAGACGTGCATGAAATTGTCGAATTCCTGCGTGACCCCTCGAAATTCCAGCGCCTGGGCGGCAAGATTCCGCGCGGCGTGCTGATGGTCGGTCCTCCCGGCACCGGCAAAACACTGTTGGCCAAGGCCATCGCCGGTGAAGCCAAGGTGCCGTTCTTCACCATTTCCGGTTCCGATTTCGTGGAAATGTTCGTCGGTGTCGGCGCCTCGCGGGTTCGGGACATGTTCGAGCAGGCCAAGAAGCAGGCTCCCTGCATCATCTTCATTGATGAAATCGACGCGGTCGGCCGTCAGCGCGGCGCCGGTCTGGGCGGCGGTCATGACGAGCGCGAACAGACCCTGAACCAGTTGCTGGTGGAAATGGACGGTTTCGAGGGTAACGAAGGCATCATCATTATTGCCGCCACCAACCGCCCGGATGTGCTGGATGCCGCCTTGCTGCGCCCCGGCCGCTTCGACCGTCAGGTGGTGGTCGGCCTGCCCGATATCCGCGGTCGTGAACAAATACTCAAGGTGCACTTGCGCAAGGTGCCGCTGGGTGATGATGTGGATCCGGCGGTCATTGCCCGCGGCACTCCCGGATTTTCCGGTGCGGACTTGGCGAATCTGGTTAACGAAGCCGCGCTCTTTGCAGCGCGCAGTGACCTGAAAGCGGTCGGCATGCGTGAAATGGAGTTGGCCAAGGACAAGATCCTGATGGGTGCCGAGCGCAAGTCGATGGTGATGTCCGAAGAAGAGAAGCGGAATACCGCCTATCACGAGGCGGGTCACGCCATTGTCGGGCGCTTGCTGCCGGATCATGACCCGGTCTACAAGGTTTCCATCATTCCGCGCGGCCGCGCCCTTGGCGTCACGATGTTCCTGCCGGAAGTTGACCGTTATTCCCGTTCCAAGCGCGGCATCGAGTCGATGATCTGCTCATTGTTCGGCGGTCGTATTGCCGAGGAGCTGACGCTGGGATTTGATGGTGTTACCACCGGCGCGTCCAATGACATCCAGCGCGCCACCGAACTGGCGCGCAACATGGTCACCAAGTGGGGGCTGTCAGAGAAGCTCGGCCCCTTGCTCTATGATGAGGATGAAGGCGAGGTTTTCCTGGGCCGCTCGGTGACCCAACGCAAGAATGTGTCGGCCCAGACCGCGATGGATATCGATAACGAAATCCGCGCGGTCATTGATCGCTGCTACAACAAGGCCAAGGATATCCTGGTGACCAACCGCATGATACTGGACGCCATGGCGGATGCCTTGATCAAGTACGAAACCATTGATGCCGGCCAGATTGATGACATCATGGATGGCCGCCCTCCGCGTCCGCCCCAGGTTTCCTCGCCGCCCCCGGCGGAAATGCCGCTTGCCGAATCGCCGAAGATCCAGGTGGATCTGCCGAATCTCGGCCAGGTCAGTTGATGGCGGCTGTGCTTCGCTGCGGCAGTCGAATGCTCGACCTGTCGCATCCGCTTGTCATGGGGGTGCTCAATGTCACCCCCGATTCCTTTTCGGATGGCGGTCGTTTCTTGCGCCCCGATGATGCCCTGCGCCAGGTCGAGGCCATGCTGGGTGAAGGAGCGGCGTTGATTGATCTCGGCGCCGAATCCACCCGCCCCGGCGCCTCGCCTGTCAGCACCCAGGAAGAGATGGATCGTCTGCTGCCTGTCCTGGAAGCGGTTTCCGCCCGCTTTGATGTGGTTCTGTCCATCGATACTTCCTCCCCCCAGGTCATGACCGAGGCGGCTGCGCGCGGCGCCGGGCTGATCAATGATGTCCGTTCGCTGACGCGGCCGGGCGCGATTGAGGCCGCCCGCGCCACCGGGTTGCCGGTATGCATCATGCATATGCAGGGCCAGCCGCTGACCATGCAGGCGGCGCCTGTCTACGCCAGCGTCGTTGATGAGGTCAGGATCTGGCTGGAGGACCGGGTCGCGGCCTGCGAGGCCGGCGGCATCCCCCGCGAGCGATTGCTGCTGGATCCGGGCTTTGGTTTCGGCAAGACGCTGGCGCATAATCTGGAGTTGCTGGCGCGCCTTCGGGAAATCCGCGTCGGGAGTTTGCCTTTGCTGGTGGGAATGTCGCGCAAGACCATGCTCGGAGCCGTGCTTGGCGGAGCCCCCGTTGATCAGCGGCTTCATGCCGGAACCGCCGCCGCCGCGCTGGCCGTGGAGCGGGGCGCAGCCATTATCCGCACCCATGATGTCAGAGCCACACGTGAGGCCATGGCGGTTGCCGCCGCCATGCTGCCCTGGGAGAAAACAAGATGAGCCGACAGTATTTTGGCACCGATGGTATTCGCGGCCGCGTGGGTGAAAGCCCGATTGTTCCGGAATTCGCGCTGAAACTGGGTTGGGCGGCCGGCAAGGTGCTTGCGGCCAGCGGCAAGCCTTCCGTGGTGATCGGCAAGGACACCCGCCTGTCCGGTTATTTGCTGGAGTCGGCCCTGCAGTCGGGGCTGTCGGCCGCCGGTGTAGATGTCCGTTTGCTCGGCCCGATGCCGACACCCGCCGTGGCCCACCTCACCCGCGCTTTTCACGCCAGCGCCGGTATTGTCATTTCCGCCTCGCACAATCCCTATTTCGATAACGGCATCAAGTTTTTCTCGGCGGACGGCAAGAAACTGCCCGACGCCGTGGAACATGAGATCGAGGCATGGCTCGACAAGCCGATGACCATCGACAACGCCGACGCGCTGGGCAAAACCTTGCGGCAGGAGGACGCCAAAGGGCGTTACATCGAGTTCTGCAAGGCCAGCTTTCCCTATCATCTCAACCTGCGCGGCCTCAAGGTCGTCGTGGATTGCGCCAACGGCGCCACCTATCAGGTCGGCCCGGCGGTATTCCGTGAATTGGGCGCCCAGGTGATCACGGTCGGTTGCGAGCCCAACGGCTTCAACATCAATGCCGATTGCGGCTCCACGCATCCTCAGGCCTTGCAGGCTGCTGTCCTGATCAACAAGGCCGATCTCGGCATTGCCTTCGATGGTGACGGCGATCGCATCGTCATGGTCGATCACACCGGCGCCGTTGTTGACGGCGATGAAATCATCTACATGATCGCCCGTTCCCGCCTGGATGAAGGCCAAGCCCTGCCGGGCGTGGTCGGCACGCTGATGAGTAACATGGGCATGGAGCTGGCACTGCGTGACCTGGGCCTGGATTTTGTCCGCGCCAAGGTCGGCGACCGTTATGTCATGGAGCAGCTGAGCCAGCGTGGCTGGACTTTGGGCGGAGAAGGGTCCGGTCATGTGGTCTGTCTCGACAAGACCACTACCGGCGACGCGATCATCGCCAGCCTCCAGGTCTTGGCGGCCATTGTCCGTTCCGGGCAGTCCCTGCACGAGTTCAAGCAAGGCATGGCCAAGTTTCCGCAGCAGCTGATCAATGTGCGGATCGGGCAGAAATCCGACCCGATGGGGAATCCGCTGGTGGCCGAGGCGGTTGCCAGGGCTGAAGATGAGCTTGGCGGCCGAGGCCGGGTGCTGTTGCGCGCGTCCGGTACCGAGCCGGTCATCCGGGTGATGGTCGAAGGCGAGAGCCAGCCGCAGATTACCCGTCTCTGCCAGCATCTGTCGGATGTGGTCCGTTCAGCGCTGGCCTGAAATGCATATGAACCGAGTATCCTGAAAAATGAGTCATTTGCGTCAAAAACTGGTTATCGGCAACTGGAAGATGAATGGTGGCTACCGTTCCGGGCAGGCCTTGGTTCAATCCCTTATCCATGCAGGCGTCAACACTGTTGTCGCCCCGCCATTCATTTATATTTCCCAGCTGGCCCTGTTGGCGGCCGGGAGCCGTGTAACCCTGGCGGCTCAGGATGTTGCGGTGGAAAAAAGCCACGGCGCCTATACGGGCGAGGTTTCGGCGCGGATGCTGGCGGAGTCGGGTGTCAGCCATGTCATTGTCGGTCATTCGGAGCGTCGCCAGTATTATGGTGAAACCGATCGGCAGGTCGCTGAAAAGGTTCTGCGCGTCATCGAGGAGGGAATGATCCCGGTGATATGTGTCGGCGAAAGCCTGCAGCAACGCGAGTCCGGCCGGGCTTTTGAGGTGGTTGCCGCCCAGATCCGGGCGGTAATCGACCACTGTGGCGTTGCCGTGCTGGCTGCCGCCGTCATCGCTTATGAGCCTGTCTGGGCCATCGGTACGGGGCGCACGGCGACCCCGGAAGACGCCCAGGCCATGCATGCCGGACTACGCCGGATGGTGGCCGGTCATGATGCGGCTGTCGCCGCCGGTCTGCGCATTCTTTACGGCGGCAGTGTAAAAGCAGATAATGCCGCTTCGCTTTTTGCCATGCCGGACATTGACGGCGCCCTTGTGGGCGGCGCGTCCCTGCTGGCCAACGACTTCCTAGCCATCTGCCGTGCGGCAGGGCTCTAACCGCCGGATACCTTCATGGAACAATTCATTCTCATTCTGCACGTGCTGATCGCCATTGCGATGACGTTTTTCATTCTGATGCAGCAGGGCAAGGGCGCTGAGATGGGGGCGTCCTTCGGCGCAGGCTCCTCGCAAACGGTCTTCGGCAGCGCGGGTTCCGCAGGCTTCCTGACCAAGGCAACCGGCGTTCTCGCACTCGCGTTCTTCGTTACCAGTATTACCCTGGCATTCTTTGCCAAGAAGAAAGTCGAGCAGCCGATTGCTCCGGTCGTCGCGCCTGTGGTTGAAAAAGCTCCGGTGCCCGCCAATCCTGACGTCCCGGCTTCCGCCGCCAGTCAGCCTGTTGCGCCCCAGGCAGTTGCGCCGGCCGTCCCGGCTGCGCCTGCGGTCAATGTTGCGCCGGTGGCCATGAATCCTGCTCCCGTCGAAGCAGCGGTTAAGCCGGTCAAGGTTGCTCCGGCCAAGAAGGCTGCGCCGGTTGAGTCCACTCCTGCGCCTGTTGAAGCTCCGGCCCCGGTCGTTGTGCCGGCAGCTCCTGTGGTTGAATCTCCGGCGGAAGCATCGGCGGGGACTGGTAATCCCTGATTCAATGCTGTAAAGTTGTCGCCCTGTCCGCGGGGGTGGTGGAATTGGTAGACACGCTACCTTGAGGTGGTAGTGGCGCAAGCCGTGGGGGTTCAAGTCCCCCCTTCCGCACCAAGTACATCTTGGCATGGGCAGGAAATCGAAGTCAGTGCGAAATAAGTGATTGACTTTATTAGGATGCGGGGTTATATTCTCGCTCCTGTTGTTGCGGGGTGGAGCAGTCTGGTAGCTCGTCGGGCTCATAACCCGAAGGTCGTTGGTTCAAATCCAGCCCCCGCTACCATATTCCGAGGT
>DASUIL010000040.1:0-9783 GCA_036273075.1 Fluviicoccus sp.
GAAATGCACGGTTTCCCCGGTCAGGCCCGCGCCCTTCTTGATGGCGCGCTCCAGCGTGTCGCGCGGCATCGACGCCTTCTTCGCCTGTTCCACCACCATGCGCAGCTTGGCGTTCATGGCGGGATCGGCGCCGCCGCGCGCGGCGACCATGATTTCCTTCGACAGCTTGCCGAAAATGCGGCCCTTGGCATTGGCGGCGGCTTCTTTGTGCTTGGCTTTCCACTGTGCGCCCATGGCGTCTCTCCGGGATATGCAATCAGAATGTGCGGCGTATTCTGCCTGAGAGCGCCGGTCTGGCAAAGACGAATGTCACGACCGTTTGCAGGCGGCGTCATTCGTGATCTATCAATACCGTCTTCCGGCAAACCGTCTATGCTAGGGCTATACCAACAATTATTTAACGGATTTGCGGCATGCCTGCCCTTCGCCCGTCCCTGACCCTGCTGTTGACTGTCCTGGCCATGAACGCCGCCGCCGGAACCGAGGTTGAAAGCCGTCTCGACCGATTGCTGTCCATGGATCTTGACGAACTGCAGAACCTGACCGTCTCCTCGGCCTCGGGAGTTCCCGAGCCCCTGCGCCACGCCCCCGCCGCCATGATCGTGATTACCGCCGACGATATCCGACGCCGCGGCTATGACTCGCTGGTGGAAGTGCTGCAGGATGTCCCCGGTTTTGATGTCACCGTCGCCGGCGGCACCAATTACGCCGCCGCGTGGCAGCGCGGCTACCGCAGTCCTTTCGGCCAGCGCACGCTGCTGCTGGTGGACGGGGTGGTCAACAACGAATTGTGGAGCCAGGCCCCCGACCTGTCGCGGCAGTATCCCTTGCAGATGCTGGACCGCATCGAAATCCTCTATGGTCCGGCCAGCGCCGTCTATGGCGCCAACGCCTTCGCCGGGGTGATCAACCTGATCAGCCATCCGGCCGCCACCGCCACCAACCGGGCCGATGGCGAGTGGCAGGTGCGCGCTGGCAGTTTCAACACCCGCACCGTGGAAGGCGATTACCGGCAGGCCTTCGGAGACCTGAAGCTGGCTGCCGGAGTGAGGATGTTCCGCAGCGATGACCCCGGACTGGACGACTTGAAGGGTCGCAAGGGTTTTGTCTCGGCGGACTGGTTGGCTGACCCTCAGGCCTGGGGGCCGGTGCTGGCGCTGAGCCATGACGGCCGGAAACTCGGCAGCTATCACGATCCGGCGGCGGACAACAGCATGTTGTTGAATCTGGAATGGAGCGACTGGAAAGCAGGGATGTTCTGGTGGCGGGCCACTGAAGGCTACGGCCAGGAATACGCCACCGACCACGCCCAGGTGAACGTGCCGTGGAGCCGCGAGCGCGCGCATCTTTATCTGGAGCACCATGACATGCTGTTCGGCGACGGCACGCTGACCACCCGTCTGACGCTGCGCCAGAGCCGTGAATGGGGTGACTGGGCGGAAGCTGAACCGGACTGGAACCCGGGTCAGTCCGCCTTTTCCTATGTCTCGAATTCCCACTGGAACAGCCGTAGCCGGGCTTGGTCGGTCGAACAGAAGCTGGACCTGCCAACCACCGGCGACTGGCATTGGCTGGGGGGCTGGAAAGTGGAGCGGCGGACTCTGGCCAAGGCCTACTCCATCTGCGGCTACTGGGAACCCGAAGCCTGGTGCCCCGATGCCCCCGGCATCAATGCTGCCGGGCCCGAGGGTTTCGGACCATGGGTAGTGCACAGCTCGGCGGCCATCATCCCGGACTCCCCGGAAGTCCCCGACGCGATGTCGCCGGACAACCGGGTATATGTCACCAACCGCAATGCACACATCCAAGGCGTATGGAGCCATGACGGCTGGCGCGCCGGGCTGGGCCTGTTGCTGGATCACCACAGCGTCTATGGCTCCCACACCACCCCCCGGCTGTCGCTGGGCCGCGACCTTTCACCCGCCACCACGGTCAAGCTGCTGTACGGCAAGGCCTGGCAGGAACCGGCAACGATACAGGTCTACGGCGGCTGGAACGGCCGCAACGCCAACACCGGGCTGCGTCCGGAAAAGGCCGCCAATACCGAACTGGTGCTGATGCACGCCCGCCGCGACTGGCTGCACGAACTGTCGCTGTTCGAGGCGCGTTACGAAAACGCCATCCGCGAGGATGCCGTCAACGCCGCCGGACGGCAGGTGCGCGGCGCCGAATACCGGGGGCGGTTCGAACGCGACTGGATGGGCCGTCACTGGGCGGGTTACCTCTATTACACCTGGACGGAGGCCCGGGACGAGGAGCATTTCGATCCAGTCTCCGGAGTGTGGGTCAAGGGTGAGGCGGATATCGGCGACATCGCACGGCACAAGCTGCAGCTGGGCGTGGAGCTGCCGCTGGCCGAGCGCTGGAACCTGCACCTGCGCGGACGTTATGTCGGGCGGCGGGAACTCTACTCCGGCAACCCGCTGCGGGCACAGGGGGACACGCTGGCCCCCTATGTCACCGCCGACCTCAACCTGGAATACCGGCGGGCGGACTATCATGTGGCGCTGACGGTGAACAATCTGGGTGATGCGGCCTACGAAACCCCCGGCATCGCCGCCGCCGACGCCGGAACCGACACATCGCAACGCGCCGCCGGTTATTACAACTCACTGCTGCCGCAAGCGGGGCGCAGCGTCTATCTCAGCGCGGGCCTGCGCTTCTGATCCGCCGATTCTGCTACCATCGGCGGGCTCCCGCCCTTGTGGAAACCCAGCCATGCTCCTTCGCCTGCTGCCCATTATCTGCCTGACGCTGGGCGGCTCCGCCGCCTGTGCCGATGACCAGCTCTACGAGCTGGGCGGTGGCGCGGAGTACTACACCCTGAAGGAATTCAACGGCATAGGCGACCGGCTGGTGCGCGAGGAAGGTATCCTGCCCGGCGTGCGCCTGCACTGGCGGGAGCGTGGCGAACACATCACGTTCCGGCTGGACGGCAGCCTGAGCGGCGGCATGATCCGTTACGACGGCCAGACCCAGAGCGGGACACCGCACACCACCGACGGCTATCACCTGTTACCCGAGATCGGCGCCGGTGCCGAATGGCCGTCGCAGCAGCGGCTGCGCGCTTACGGCCGCCTGACGTTCGCGGCCGACTACCGCTACCTGAACAACAAGGGTCTGGTGGCGGGAGCCACCGAATTCTACCAGCGGCTGGACCTGGGGCTGGGCCTGACCGGAGATATCTGGCGGGATGGCAACCGCTCGCTGACCCTGTGGGCCGCGCGTGTGGAGCCCTTGAAGTCGATCGTCGATGTCTATTCCCGGACCGGCAGCGATGATCTGAGCCTGACGCTGGATGCCGGCAAAGGCTGGGAAGCCGGCGCGGCTTACGTCTGGACATCGTCCCGACAGCGGCAGTGGCTGCTGCGGGCGGCCTGCCGCGATCTCCGCCTGGATCCCAGCGATCCGGTGCCGGTGACGGTAAACGGCATTCCCAACGGCACCGCCGTCTACCAGCCGGAAATCCATTTTCACCGTTGCGGCCTGAACCTGGGCGTCCGCATGCCGCTGGCGTCCATCCCCGCAAATTGAACATTTGTTTGATTTACAGTTTTCGTTCGGCATGATAAACAATCGTTTGTTTAACTTGCCGGGTGATCCATGACCACCATCCCCCTCGAAAGCCATGCGCCGCACCGGCCGACACGCTCGGACGGTGAAGAGTCGCGCGAGCGCCTGTTGCAGGCCGGGCTGCGGCTGTTCGCCCACCAAGGGTTCAGCAAGACCTCGACCCGCGAGCTGGCCGAAGCCGCCAACGTCAACGTCGCGGCCATCAGCTATTACTTCGGTGACAAGGCCGGGCTGTACCGCGCCGTCTTCTTCGAACCGAAAGGTCCGGTCAGCCACGACATCGCCCGCTTCGCCGATCCCGCCATGCCATTGCCCGACGCCCTGCGCGGCTTCTATGCCGGGTTCCTGGAACCGCTGCGGCAGGGCGACCTGGTGCGGCTGTGCATGAAGCTGCATTTCCGCGAGATGCTGGAGCCGACCGGCCTGTGGGAAGAAGAAGTCGCCCAGGGCATCCGGCCGATGCACGAGGCGTTGGTCGCGCTGCTCTGCCGCCACTTCGGCGTCAATGCCGCCGATGCCGACCTGGAACGGCTGGCCTTCTGCATCGCCGGGCTGGCGGTGCACCTGCATGTCGGCCACGAACTGATTGAAGAACTGTCCCCCGGCCTGAACACCGCCGCCGACGCCGTCGACCGCTGGTCCGACCGGCTGGTGATGTTCGCCGAAGCCATGATCGCCGCCGAACGCGGCCGCCGCGACGGAGTCCGGACGCCATGACCATCGCCGCCAAGCCGAACCACCCCCTTTTCAGCCTTTCACGGAATCCCCTGACCATGAAAACCCGTCTTGCCCCCCTGTCCTTGCTGGCCGCCGCGCTGCTGGCCCCGGCCGCGCAGGCCGCCGACAAGCCCGCCGCCACTGCCGCCCCCCGTCCCTCGCTGACCGTGACGGTCATCCAGCCGCAGCGCATGGACATCCCGCTGGCGGTGGCCGCCAACGGCAGCATCGCCGCCTGGCAGGAGGCCAGCATCGGCAGCGAGTCCCAGGGTTACCGGCTGGCCGAAGTCCGGGCGAACGTCGGCGACAACGTGAAAAAAGGCCAGGTGCTGGCGGTGTTCGCCGCCGACATGGCGCAGGCGGAACTGCTGCAGGGCAAGGCCGCCGTTGCCGAGGCCGAGGCCAACCTGGCCGCCGCCGCCGCCGATGCGCGGCGCGCCCGCGACCTGCAAAGCAACGGCGCGCTCAGCGCCCAGCAGATTACCCAGTACCTGACCGCCGAGAAGACGGCGCAGGCGCGGCTGGACGTGCAGAAGGCCGCCGTCAACGCCTTGCAGATCCGCCTGAACCAGACGCAGGTGAAAGCGCCGGATGACGGCATCATTTCCGCGCGCGGCGCCACTGTCGGCGCGGTGACCCCCGCCGGTCAGGAGCTGTTCCGCCTGATCCGTCAGGGCCGCCTGGAATGGCGCGCCGAAGTCGCCGCCGCCGACCTGGCGGCGATCCGTCCCGGCCAGAGCGTGCGCCTGACCCCGGCGGGCGGCAGCGTCATCGAAGGGCGGGTGCGCATGGTGGCCCCGACCGTTGACGCCGCCACCCGCAACGGCCTGGTCTATGTCGACCTGCTGAAGCCGGGCGCGGCCAAGGCCGGGATGTTCGCGCGCGGCGAGTTCGCCGTCGGCGGCAAGACCGGCTTCACCCTGCCGCAAAGCGCCGTGCTGCTGCGCGACGGCTACAGCTACGTCTTCCAGCTGCAGCCCGGCAACAAGGTGCGGCAGCTGAAGGTGCCGACCGGCCGCCGCCTGGGCGACCGCATCGAGATCACCGGCGGCCTCGACCCGCAAGGACAGTATGTGGCCAGCGGCGGCGGTTTCCTGAGTGATGGTGACACCGTGCGCGTGGTGGCGGCCCCCGCCGCCCCGGCGCGTTGAGCGGAGCGAATCGATGAACGTCTCCTCGTGGTCCATCCGCAACCCGATTCCGTCGGTCCTGTTGTTCGTCATGCTCACGCTGCTGGGCCTGATGGGCTTCCGGGCGATGAAGATCCAGAATTTCCCCGACATCGACCTGCCCACGGTCAGCGTCACCGCCACCCTGCCCGGCGCCTCGCCGGCGCAGATGGAAACCGAGGTGGCGCGCAAGATCGAGAACTCGGTCGCCACCCTGCAGGGCATCAAGCACATCTACACCAAGACCGCCAGCGGCACCGCCAACGTCACTGTCGAATTCCGTCTGGAGAAACCGACGCAGGAAGCCGTGGACGACGTGCGTGACGCCGTGTCGCGCATCCGCGCCGACCTGCCCGGCGACCTGCGCGACCCGGTGATCAGCAAGATGAACCTGGCCGGGACGCCGGTGCTGACCTACACCATCGACTCCAGCCGCATGGATGAAGAGGCGCTGAGCTGGTATGTCGACCACGACGTGAACAAGGCGCTGCTGAGCGTCAAGGGCGTCGGCTCGGTCAGCCGCGTCGGCGGCGTCACCCGTGAGGTGCGCATCGAGCCCGATCCGGAAAAGCTGCTGGCGCTGAACGCCAGCGCCGGCGACATCTCCCGCCAGTTGCGGCAGGTGCAGCAGGAAGCGTCCGGCGGCCGTACCGACATCGGCGGCCTGGAACAATCGGTGCGCACCATCGCCACCGTGCAGACCGCCGAGGAGCTGGCGGCCATGGAAATCCCGCTCAGCGACGGCCGCCGCGTCCGCCTGGACCAGCTGGCCAGCGTGCAGGACACCGTCACCGAGAAGCGCAGCGCCGCGCTGCTGGACGGCAAGCCGGTGGTCAGCTTTGAAATCGTGCGCTCGCTGGGCGCCAGCGAAGTGGATGTGCAGAACGGCGTGCGCGCCAAGCTGGACGAACTGCGCGCCGCCCGCCCCGACCTGACCATCACCGAGGCCTTCAACTTCGTGGAGCCGGTGGAGCAGAACTACCACGGCTCGATGTACCTCCTGTATGAGGGTGCGGCGCTGGCCGTGCTGGTGGTGTTCCTGTTCCTGCGTGACTGGCGGGCCACGCTGGTCTCCGCCACGGCGCTGCCGCTGTCGGTGATTCCGGCCTTTGCCGCCATGTACTACCTGTTCGGCTTCAGCATCAACATCGTCACCCTGCTCAGCCTGTCGCTGGTGGTCGGCATCCTGGTCGACGACGCCATCGTCGAGATCGAGAACATCATCCGCCATTTGCGCATGGGCAAGACACCCTATCAGGCGGCCATGGAAGCGGCGGATGAGATCGGCATGGCGGTGATCGCCACCACCTTCACCCTGATCGCCGTGTTCCTGCCCACCGCCTTCATGAGCGGCGTGCCGGGCAAATTCTTCGTCCAGTTCGGCTGGACCGCCGCCATCGCCGTCTTCTTCTCGCTGGTGGTGGCGCGGATGCTGACGCCGATGATGGCCGCCTATGTACTGAAACCGCCCAAGGCCGAGCACGCCGAACCGAAGTGGATGACGCTGTACACCCGCCTGGCCGCCTGGTGCCTGAAACACCGGCTGGTCACCCTGCTGCTGACCGCCGTCTTCTTCTTCGGTTCCTTCGGCCTTACCAAGTACCTGCCCACCGGCTTCCTGCCGCCCGACGACCTGAATACCACGCAGGTGACGGTGTCGCTGCAACCGGGCAGCACCCTGGCGCAGACGCTGGACGTCGCCGAACAGGCGCGGGCGCTGGTGGAACAGGATGATCAGGTGAAGATGGTCTACACCGCTGTCGGCGCGGGCGCCACCGGCAGCGACCCCTTCATGGGCAACGGCGGCAACGACGTCACCAAGGCGACGCTGACGCTGAACCTGACCAAGCGCGAGGACCGCCCCGGCGTCACCAAGCAGATGATCGAAAGCCGCCTGCGCGAGCGCCTGACCGCCCTGCCCGGTGCGCGGATCAAGGTCGGCTTCGGCGGTTCGGCCGAGAAATACATCCTGGTGCTGGCCGGGGAAGACGGCGATGTGCTGGCCCGCCATGCCTTGCAGGTGGAACGCGAGCTGCGCACCATTCCCGGCATCGGCAATGTCACTTCCGCCGCCAGCCTGGTGCGGCCGGAACTGGTGGTGCGGCCCGACTTCGCCCGCGCCGCCGACCTGGGCGTCACCGCCGCCGCCATTGCCGACACGTTGCGTATCGCCACCACCGGCGACTATGACCAGTCGCTGGCCAAGCTGAACCTGACGCAGCGCCAGGTGCCGATCGTGGTGCGCCTGCCCGCCGAAGCCCGCACCGACCTGGAACTGCTGAAGCGGCTGCCGGTGCCGGGCGCGCGCGGTCCGGTGGCGCTGGGCAATGTCGCCGACATCACCCTGGAAAGCGGCCCGACGCAGATCAACCGCTACGACCGCCTGCGCAACATCAACTTCGAGATCGAACTCAACCAGCAGCCGCTGGGCGAAGTGGAGAAGATCGCGCTGGCGCTGCCCAGCCTGAAGAACCTGCCGCCGGGCGTGAAGCAGACGGTGGTGGGCGACGCCGAGGCGATGGCGGAGCTGTTCGCCAGCTTCGGCCTGGCGATGCTGACCGGCGTGCTCTGCATCTATATCGTGCTGGTGCTGCTGTTCAAGAGCTTCATGCAGCCGGTAACGATCCTGGGGGCGCTGGTGCTGTCGATTCCGGGGGCCTTCCTGGCGCTGTTCATCACCAACACCGCCATTTCCATGCCGTCGATGATCGGCCTGATCATGCTGATGGGGATTGCGACCAAGAACTCGATCCTGCTGATCGACTACGTGATCCTGGCGCAGCGAGAGCATGGCCTGAACCGCTGGGATGCGCTGCTGGACGCCTGCCGCAAGCGGGCGCGGCCGATCATCATGACGACGATCGCCATGGGCGCGGGCATGATGCCGATCGCGCTGGGACTGGGCACCGACCCCAGCTTCCGCGCACCGATGGCGATCGTGGTGATCGGGGGGTTGATTACGTCCACCTTCCTCAGCCTGCTGGTGATTCCGGTGTTGTTCACGTTCGTGGATGACGGGGTGCAGAAGCTGCGGCAAGTGTTCCGGAAACGGGCGCACTGAAGCAACGGGCCGGGGCGGATAATACCGCCCCGGCTTTTTTCACCCTCCCAGCATTCCTTTCTTCACACTCTCCTGCGCCGGTTTCCTGCCCAGCCAGATCTGCGGCATCGCCGCCGCCAGCCCGCCGCCCGTCACCGTCTTCAGCAGCTGATTATTGAAGACAATGCGGGTATCACCCTCGGCCGTGAATTCCAGCCGCAGCCGGTCGCCCTCGCGGGTCTGCTTCACCTCATGAATCGCGGCATCCAGCCCGGCAATGGCCGGAGCCAGTGCTGTCCATTCCGCCGCCGAGACATTGTCGCGCAGCGTGCCGTGGAAATTGTCGAGAATGGTGTCAACCCCGACCGAACGCTTCATCACCAGTTCGATCGCCAGCGGTCCGCCCGCGCCCAGGATGTCCTCGGCGCGGCGCGAGGGCTGCGGCAGGTACAGCGCCGCGACATAGACCTTCACCATCAACAGCGAACGCAGGCCCGCACCATTCAGGGTCAGGCTTTGTCCGTCCATCTCCAGACTGCGGCTGAACAGGACACCGGCGATTTCCGTGGTGTGCGGCGTGGACATGGGGCGAAGCTCCGGGCAGAAGGAAAGACGGCCATGATACCCCGGACCGGGATAAATGCGAGCCTGCCCTTTCGAAGGGTTGCGCGACGATACGGCTGCACCATCTCCGTTCCGGACGGGCTTCGCCGTGGTGCTGTCACCGCCCTGCAACAGGGCAAAATGCATCCCATCCTGAATACAAGACAGATGTATTTTTAATAAACCCTTTCAAATCAGTGGCCTCGACAAGACGCATCGCCTTGGCATGCCGCTTGCAAATACATTCTTGTATACAAGTTATGGCAGCCGAGGAACCCCTGATGACCGTCAACACCACCGCATGGACACTGGCAGACTGGCAGGCGGCCTACCGCCGCGGCCAGACGCCCCATGCCCTGCTGACGGCCCTGATGGCGCGACTGTCCGCCGCCGATCCCGCCTGGATCAGCCTGCCGGACCCCGCCGGACTGGAACGGGCGCTGACGGCGCTGGCCGACCGTCTGGCCGCCGTCGGCGGCAACCTCGACCGTCTGCCGCTTTACGGAATTCCCTTTGCGGTCAAGGACAACCTTGACGCTACCCCTTTGCCCACCACCTGCGCCTGTCCTTCTTTCGCCTACATCCCGGAATACAGCGCGGTCGTTGTTGAAAAGTTGGTTGCAGCAGGCGCGGTCGTGGTGGGCAAAACCAACCTCGACCAGTTCGCCACCGGCCTGGTGG
>DASUIL010000041.1:0-4727 GCA_036273075.1 Fluviicoccus sp.
GTCCACTACCTGCCACTGGCCGTGGTCGTCCAGGCGGCGGTAGAAGCAGGATTCGCGTCCGGTATGGCAGGCAATGCCGCCCACCTGTTCGATTTGCAGGATGATGACGTCGCTGTCGCAGTCGAGGCGGATTTCCTTCACCTTCTGGATATGCCCGGACTCTTCACCCTTGTGCCACAGCTTGCGGCGTGAGCGGGACCAGTAGACGCCTTCCTTGCGTTCGGCGGTCAGGGCCAGGGCTTCGCGGTTCATCCACGCCACCATCAGCACCCTGCCGGAGACGGCGTCCTGCGCGATGGCGGGAATCAGCCCGTGTTCGTCGAATTTGACGGAGTCTAGCCAGTTCATCAGAGGTTCTATGCGTTAAACAAGGCGGCAACTATAGCACCAACCGCCCCCGCAGGGGCAGGGGTGCGGGTTTCCCTTACAGGAAGCCGATGCTGCGTTGCCGTCCGTCTTCCTTGAGATCACATTCCTCGATCAGCCGCTCCAGCACCTGCGCCGCCGACACCAGCGGCCGTAGCCGGTGCTGGCGGCGCAGCGTGGCGAAGTCGCCGGGCGTGAGCACGGCTATCCGTTCCAGAGCGCCGCGCAGCGCCGGTTGCGGCTCCGCCAGTCCCAGGCTGTCACAGAAGCGCAGGAACAAGGCCCAGGCTTGCGCGGGCTTCAGGTAGCCGAACTTCATCTTCAGGTCGAAGCGGCGCAGCGTCGCCTGATCCAGTCCGTCCAGCCGGTTGGTGGAGGCGATGAAGATGCCGCTGAAGCTTTCCATCTGCGTCAGCATCTCGTTGACCAGCGTTACTTCCCACGATTGCCGCGCCTGGCGGCGGTCTTGCAGGAAGCTGTCCACTTCATCCAGCAACAGGATGGCGTTTTCCTGATCGGCTTCGCGGAAGGCGGCGGCGATGCGCTGTTCGTTCTCGCCGACATAAGCCCCCAGCAGATCCGAGGCGCGGCGCACCAGCAGCGGCATTTCCAGCCGGTCGGCCAGCCAGCGGCCGTAGGCGGTCTTGCCGGTGCCGGGCGGGCCGTAGAAGCAGAGCGTGCCCTGACGGTGTTCGTCCAATTGCGCGGCTAGCGTCTCCAGTTGACCGTCGGCATTGATGAACGCCGGATCGTAGTAATCCGGGCGCGCGTCCGCATCGGGACCGCCAACGCGCGGGTGGCCCTGCGCCTCCAGCGTCTGGTTGACCAGATCAGTGAGCGTGCCTGCTACCCGCTGCGCGGGCAGGGTGTCGTGGACAGTGCGGATCACCCGCGCCGCGCGCTGGATCACCGCCGGGGTCAGGTGTTCCGACTGCGACAGACGCTCGATATCACGTTCCGGCAACAACTCGCCGCAAGCGCCGCGAATGATGTGCGCGCGCTGGGAACGCGGCGGCACGGTCAGTTCCAGCACCAGATCGAAACGGCGGATGAAGGCCGGGTCGAGGCCGCTGACGGCATTGGACATCCAGATGGCCGGGACCGGGTTTTCTTCCAGCATGCGGTTCATCCATGCCTTGCGGGTCTGGGCGGTGCTCTTTTGCCCGAAGAGGTCGTTGCCGTCGTTGAACACGTCCTCCACTTCGTCGAACAGCAGAAAGATCTTGCGATGGGCGAAGAAGTTCTGCGCGGCGCGGTAGGAGCGCAGGCGGCGCTCGCCGTTGACCGGATCGCCTTCGTCATCCTCGCTGGCCACCTCGTAGAGGTCGTGGCCCTGTTCGTGCGCCAGCACCCGCGCCAGTTCGCTCTTGCCGGTGCCGGGCAGGCCGTGGATGAAAATATTGACGCCGGTGCGGCGCTCGGCGACGGCGCGCGCCAGATAAGGCTGCAGCACCGAGAGCGACTTGCTGAGGTGGGGGTAGTCGGCAAGGCTGAGCGTCGGCGCGCGCGACGGGTTGACGGTGCCGCGCAGCAGGTGCGCCGGATCACTGACTTCCTGGTGCATCATCTGCTCGGCGAATTCGCCGGACAGCAGATCGAGCTTGCCGCGCAGGCACATCATGCCGTTGCGGTCGACCGTGAGCAGACCGGCGCGCGCCATGACGCTGTTGTTGCTGAGCCCCTGCCGCACCTGAATTTCGGTGAGGCCGAGGATGGTGGCGATGCCCGCGTACAGGTCGATGCTGTTCATCGGGCCGAGGTAATCGGCCGTGTCGTCCAGGAGGCGGTGCGAATGCAGCAGGATGGCGAAGGCCAGGATCAGCCTGTCGGACTCTTCCAGCCCCAGCAGCCCGGAGAGGTGGGTCAGGTTGCGCAGCAGGGTTTCCGGCAGTACGGGCGGTTCGGTGCTTTCCTGGCGTGCGTAAAGGCCGCGCAGGTCGGCGATGGCGTCGGTCGGCGAGTAGGGCGTGTCGCTGTCAAGCGCGGTTTCCAGGCCCAGGAACTGGGCGATGGTGTTGTTTTCATAGCTGTCCGCGGCCACGAAGTGGCGATAGCCCTTCAGCGGTACCAGGATGCGCAGCATCCAGCGCTGGACGAGTTGTTCCAGCGCGGTCAGCGCGGGCGGATGTGTTGCGGCCGGCAGCTCGGCTCCGGTAACGGGAGATTCGTTCATGATGCATACCTTGCGTCAACGCAAAAGAAGCGGGCCGGCCGTAACATGACGGCAGGACGGGTTTTTACGGTTTCGTGTCAGGTGTCGCGGTCAGCGGAACGCAGTGTTCCGGACCCAAACCCTAAGGGATAGGGGCGCAATCATGATGGTCTCCTTTTTCATCGGGGTAACGGAAAAAGCGGGTGGTTGACGCCGGATCGCGGCATGAACCGGGGGACAGGGGAGCGGGCGGGTAAGCCTCATCCTGTCCAAGGCTTGGGGATTATAACGCCGAAAGCCCCGGCGGGGGCAACTATCCGGACATGCGGCGGATTAAGGGGATATGCGGCCCGAACCGGGGTTCAGGCGAGGAGGCGCCAGACGACGGACAGGATCATCACCAGCAGGCAGAGGAAGGCGGATAGGCCGCTGGAGCTGAACACCCCGGCCAGTCCCAGCACGAAGCCGGACAGGGCCAGCCAGTCGCGACGGCGGTCGGCGGCCATGCGGTACTGCAATTGCTGCAGTTCCCGCCATTGCCGTTCCTGCCAGGCGGCGCTGTTGCGCAGGTTGTTGAGGCTGTCCCAGACCAGCCCCGGCAGGTCGGAGAGACCGAGGATCATGGCCGGGGTCTGTTTCATCAGCGACTTGACGCTTTCCGCCGGGTTCATGCGCGCGGCCAGCCAACTGCCCAGCAGCGGCTTGCCCAGCGACCAGATATCCAGTTCGGGATACAGTTCGCGGCCCAGTCCTTCCACATGCACCAGCGTCTTCATCAGCAGCACCAGTTGCGGCGGCACTTCCAGATGGTAGCGGCGGGCGACGTCCAGCACGCCCAGCAGGATCGGCGCGAAGTCCAGCTGGTCCATGCGCTTTTGCAGCATCGGCGTCAGCAGGCGGCGGATCTCGCGGGTCAGGCCGGGAATGTCGGTGGATGGCGGAATCCAGCCGGCCTGATGGGCGACGTCGATCAATTGGGTGAAGTCGTGCTGCATCACCGCCATCATCAGCCGCGCCACGGTCAGGTGATCCTTGTCGCTCAGCTCGCCCATGATGGCGCAGTCCAGCGCGATGTAGCGAGGATTGGCCGGGTCGGTCGTTTCGACAAAGATGTTGCCGGGATGCATGTCGGCGTGGAAAAAATTGTGATTGAACACCTGGGTGAAGAAGACGGTCAGGCCCTTTTCGGCGAGCACCTTGCGGTTGACGCCCAGACGCTCGAAAGCGGCGTTGTCGGAAACCGGCACGCCGTAGATGCGTTCCTCGACCATGACGTTGTGGGTGCAGAGGTCATGGTGGACTTCCGGCACATAGATCAGGTTCGAACCGGGGAAGTTGTTGCGCATGCGGGTGGTGTTCGCCGCTTCCTGCAACAGGTCCAGTTCGCCCAGCAGCACTTGTTCGTAGTCGCAGACTATGCGCCAGGCATGGAAGGCGGCCATGGCGGGCGAGCGCGCTTCCAGCCATTCGGCGGCAGCTTTGAGGAAGCCGAAGTCTTCCTGGATGGCCTGTTCCAGGCCGGGCCGGGCGATCTTGACGATGACTTCGCGGCCGTCGAGGCGGCAGGCGGTATGCACCTGCGCGATTGAGGCGGCAGCCAGGGGCTGCTCGTCGAAACGGCTGAAGAACCGGCTGACCGGTCCGCCCAGCTCCTGCTCGACAATCGCCTTGGCTGTTTCGGACGGGAAGGGCGGCACCCGGTCCTGCAACTTGCTTAGCTCATCCAGCAGGCCGGGCGGCAGCAGGTCGCGGCGGGTGGACAGCAACTGGCCGAGCTTGATGAACAGCGGCCCCATTTCTTCCAGCGCCTTGCGCAGGCGCTCGCCTTCGCTGTAGGTCGCCAGCATGCCTTCAGCCGACCACCAGGCCGGATGCAGCCGCACCAGCAGCAGGGCCGCACGCACCGGCAGCGGGATGGGCGCATCGGCGGGAACCAGCTTGTCGAGACGGTAGAAGGCGACAATGCGCCACAGCACCAGCAGGCGGGGAAGGTGGGCCAGCATCAGCGGGAGTCTCCCGGTTCGGAAGGAGTGGCGGCCTGACGGTCTTCCAGTCGTTTCCGGACGACGGCCAGACGGGCTTCAAAGCGTTCGATGTCGGAGCGCAGGTCCTGCACTTCCTCGATGTAGTCTTCCACCTGCCAGCGCGGCGGGAACCACTGGCCGCTTTCGCGCAGGTAGGTGGTGGTGTTCTTGAAGATGTCCGAGGC
>DASUIL010000042.1:0-2509 GCA_036273075.1 Fluviicoccus sp.
GGCGAAATAGAAAAAATAGAACAGCGACAAGCGCCAGTAGGGAACGCGATGGACAGTCATTAAGCCGGGAAAACCCTTGAAAAAATCCGCGCAACGGCGTTGCGCACACCCGGCATCCTACCGGAATCAACAGGATAGCCGCTGATGCTAATATAGGTTAACGTCGGAAAAAATACCCGGGGCATTCTGCCGGGACATCATCATTTTCAATACGCCCGTCGGGCCCGGGATTCCAGCATGAGTCAGATCGCGGAAACACATGACCTCGGCGCATTCATGAAGCTGATGGTCGATGTTGACGCTTCCGACCTCTTCCTGACGGTCGGCGCTCCCCCGAACATCAAGATCCAGGGCGTGGTGCGCCCGATCAACCTGCCGCCGTTGACCCCCGACGACGTCAAGAGACTGGCCTACTCGATCATGAACGAGGGGCAAACCCGCGAGTTTGAAGCCAACCTTGAATGTGATCTAGCCGTTTCGATGGAGGGCATGGGCCGTTTCCGCTTCAATATTTTCATGCAGCGCGGCGAAGTGGCGCTGGTGGCCCGCCTCATCAAATCGAAAATTCCGACGATCGAATTCCTGAAGCTGCCGCCGGTGCTGAAGGAACTGGCGTTGCTGAAACGCGGGCTGATCCTGGTGGTGGGGGCCGCCGGTTCCGGCAAGTCGAGCACGCTGGCCGCGATGCTGGAACACCGCAATGAACACGCCAGCGGCCATATCCTGACCATTGAGGATCCCATCGAGTTCGTGCACCAGCACAAGCGCTCGCTGATCGACCAACGTGAAGTCGGACTGGATACCCACTCCTTCGAAGCCGCCCTGCGCCACGCCATGCGCGAAGCGCCGGACGTGATCATGATCGGCGAAATCCGCGACCAGATGACGATGCAGCATGCCGTGTCCTATTCGGAAACCGGACATCTTTGCCTGTCGACCCTGCACGCCAACAATGCCAACCAGACCATCGAGCGCATCATCAACTTTTTTCCGGAAGAAAGCCGCCGCCAGATCCTGATGGACCTGTCGCTGAACCTGAAGGCGGTGGTTGCACAGCGCCTGATCCGGGGCGTTGGCGACCGGCTGGTGCCCGCCACCGAGGTGCTGCTGTTGTCCTCCTACATTTCCGAGCTGATCCAGAAAGGTCAGGTGGACCAGATCAAGGACCTGATGAGCAAGGGCTCGCTGAACGGCATGCACACCTTCGACCAGTCGCTGTATGAACTGTACATTCGCGGAGAAATCACCTTGGAGCAGGCTATCGAGAATGCTGACTCCAAGACCGACCTCTCGCTACGCATCCGCCTGACACCGGGCCATCAACCCGTCACCCCCGACCTGCAATTGAAGCCGGAAAACGCCATCGACGACGAAACCTGATGCCCAACGCCCCGGAGTCGACCAGCGGTCAATACCGGCGATTGAAATCTGCACAATGCACAGTTATTGATCATTTTGTCCTTTTATCACATATCCATGTAGCCAGAATCGGGCTAAAAAGCTGTCACACCGCCTGCCCGGAAGCAGTGACGGTCAAAACAACAACAGCACAAGAAGACATGCCGCCATGCGCCACCGGCAATACGGGCGCGGCGCACTGTCCTTGTCATAAAGGAGAATCCCATGAAAAGAGTCTGCCTGGGCCTGATGTTTGCCCTCTCATCCTTCGCCAATGCCGATACCGTGGTTTACAACGCCGCGGACGGCAAGGTCATCAATGCCCAACTGGCCATTGGCGGCACCTCGTACAGCGTCGACTGGTACCTGCCCGCCGGGACCCCCACCGCCCTGATGGCCTACCAGCACGGTTTCAGCCGGGGATGCGGCAATCATCGCAACACCTCGTTGAACATCATGCGCAAGAACATCATGGTGCTGTGCGTGAACGCCTCGATGTCCGGCGGCAACCCGACGCTGGCCGGACAGTTCGCGGAGCTGATCGCCTCGCGCAACCTGAGCGCACCGGAAGGACGGCAGGTGCCAGTCGGCGTCATTGTCGCCGGACACTCCGCAGGCGGACATTTCGCCACCGAACTGGGACGGCGGCTGGTGGAACTGGGCTATCCCACGCTCAAAGGCGCGATTTTGTTCGATCCGGTCGCAGCCAGCGGGTTCACCAACAACCTGATGGCGATTTCCATGAGCGGCGCGCGCCCGGTGCTGGCCGTTACCGCCAACAGCAATAT
The DNA here is from genome assembly GCA_036273075.1 of Fluviicoccus sp. GTDB lineage: Bacteria > Pseudomonadota > Gammaproteobacteria > Pseudomonadales > Moraxellaceae > Fluviicoccus. Next base: position 2,187 of record DASUIL010000042.1, read on the forward strand.
CTGCAATTCGTTCAACAATGCCTACGGCGCCTTGCGCCAGATCCAGCAGTTCGCGGTCAGCGCCGGGAAAAGCGGCTATGTCGGCGTGCAGCTGACCAGCAGTTCGACGCACGTGGATTCGGAAGGCGACAACACCGACCTGATTGGTTATGGCGCCTGCCTGAGCCTGCCGCCCAAGGCCGCCAATACCCAGGCCCTGCGCAACCTGTCGGCCGCCTGGGCCAAGGACCTGGCCACCGGCAGCCATGACAACGCTGTCTATCCGGGCGGGTTGTATGTCAACGATCTGATCTCGGCAGGCAAGGCCAAGCTGATTCAGTAAG
>DASUIL010000043.1:0-7499 GCA_036273075.1 Fluviicoccus sp.
GTTTACCTGTACCGGGGGGCTTGCGGGAGTCAGGGCGGGTGGAAAGCGCCTTTTTCATGACAGAACACCACCACCATAACAACAACAGCTTTAAAGGGGAGACCCCATGAACCACGCAAGGATATCCGCACCCTTCCTGAACCGCCTGCTGGCGCTGGCCGCCCTGGGCGGCGCGCTGGCCGGTTGCGACGAATGGGAAAACGTGCCGAAGACCGAGAAGGTGACGCCGCAATACCGCGCCCAGCCGGACAGCGCCAAGCAACTGATGAGCTACATCAGCACCGCCAGCAGTAACAGCAAGCGTGTGCGCATGACCGGTTCCGGGCATTCCGGCTCGGACATCGCCATTACCAACGAAGTGCTGTTCACGCCGGAAAAACTGAACCAGCCGCTGAACCTGGACCGCGCCAGGCTGAAAAACCCCAATGATAACAAGCTGGTGCGGGTAATGAGCGGCATGCGTGTCCGCGAGCTGAATACGCTGTTGGACGGCAAGGGGTTGGCCTTCACCAATCTCGGCGGCTACGACGGCCAGACCATCGCCGGGGTGATGATGACCGCCACCCACGGCTCCGGCCTGGCTTACGGTCCCATTGCCGACCAGGTGCAGAGCCTGCAAATGGTGGTCGAGGGCGGTCGCATGGTGCAGATCGAGCCGACCAACGGCATCACCAATCCGCTCACCTTCCCGCGCAAGCTGGAAGAGGATTCGACCATCCCGGTCGAGCTGATCCAGGATGACAACGCCTTCAACGCCGCGCGCGTCGCCTTCGGTTCGATGGGCGTGATCTATTCGGTGGTGCTGAAGGCTGACCAGAAATTCTGGCTGCGCGAAGTGCGCCGCAAGATCAAATGGTCCGAACTGAAAAAGCCGGGCGGCTATCTGGAACGCCTGATCCAGGGGCAGCCGGTCTATGCCGACAAGCCTTCGCCGGAACACTGGGAGCTGCAGTTCACGCCCTATGCGGATGACACCGGCGATCACACCTTCCTGATCACCGAACGCTACCGCTCCTACACGCCGCTGCCCGAGCAGCCCGCCAGCGAACGCGGCCAGCCCGGCACCGACTTCGTGTCCGGCCTGATCACCGTGCTGGAAATGCCGCTGGCCGGGATTCTTGACACCTTCCCGTCGCTGAGCAAGACCATTCTTGAACAGAGCCTGACCTCGCAGGAAGATGACAACTATACCAACGTCAGCTACAAGGTATTCCATATCGGCGTGGTCAACGATACCCCGAACACCACTATCGAGGCGGCGTTTGACCTGAACCAGACCGTGGCGGCGATCGAACGGGCCTTCAGCCTGTCGGACGGACTGTTCGCCCAGAACATTATCCACACCTCGCCCATCGCCGTCCGTTTCGTGAAGAAGACCGATGCGCTGGTGGCGATGCAGCAGGGCCGCAACACGGTCTTCATGGAAGTGATCGGGCTGCGCGACAGCAAGAGCACCACGCCCTTGCTGAAGACTTACCAGCGCACCATGTATCAGGAATTGGGCGCCCGCCCGCACTGGGGGCTGGACCTGAACCTGCTGACCAGCGAAGCGCAACTGCGCGGCCTGTATCCGAAGTGGGATGTCTGGAAGGCCCAGCAGCGCCGCTTCAACGGCGGCACCTTTGACGGCAAGGTCACGGACCGGCTGGGCATCTCGGTTCGTCCCCGCTAAGCGATGACAGTCACGCCCTCCCGGTCCGCCGGGAGGGCGTTTCCTATGGAGGCAATAGCATGCAAGCCATGAATTTCACGCGCCGCCGCATCCTCATCACCGGCGCATCATCCGGGCTGGGGCTGGCGATGGCGAAACTGCTGGCCAACCGCGACCAGGCCGATCTGGTGCTGGTGGCGCGGCGGCTGGACCGCCTCAATGAACTGAAGGCGGAGCTGGAAGGCAGCACCGGCATCTCCTGCCAGGTGATCGCCGCCGACCTGTCGAAGCCGCAGGACGTGGAGCGCGTCTTTACCGAGGCCACGGCCGCCGGAGAAGTCTACGGCGTCATCCTCAATGCCGGGGTCACGCACTTCGGCAACCATCTGGACATGGAATGGTCCGCCTTCGAGGCAATGCTGGCCACCAATGTCACCAGCGTCGTCCGTCTGGTCAGCCTGTTCACGCCCTATCTGCGGGAGAAGGGGCAGGGCGGCGGCGTCATGCTGGTCAGCAGCATGGCCGGTTTGCTGCCGGTGCCGTTCCAGTCGGCGTATGCAGGGACCAAGGCTTTCATCACCAATTTCGCGCAAAGCCTGGCGGAAGAATTGCGCGGGCAGCCGGTGTCAGTCACAGTCTTCTCGCCGGGCGGCATCGACACCGCCATGACCCGCGACAGCCAGTTGCGCTATTTCGAGAACACCGCGCTGCTGCAGGACGTGGATTCCTGCGCCCGCGACGGGCTGGAAGCGATGCGCCGCCGTGACGGCATTGCCGTACCGGGGCTGCTGAACCGGGCGCAGCTGTTCGCCACCCGGCTGGCGCCGCGCAAGCTGATTACCTTCATTACCGGGACCACCTATCGCAAGGCGCTGAAGGCCGGAGCCACCGGTCAGGAGAAAACCGTATGAACAAGCGTGGACAGGCCCTGCTGGCCGCCGTACTGGCCGCTCCGTTGATTGGCGGCATGTTGTGGCTGGGGGCGTCCGGCGAGGGTGGCCGGTGGTCGCTGGTCAAGCCGGAGTCGGGCTTTGACAGGCAAATGACTCAAATCGCTGCGCCATCGGCGGCGGTACAGGCGGTTTCAGCCGCGTCCGCCGTCAAGCCTGCCGAACCCGCCGCCGCGCCCGCCCCGGTGCCGCTGACGCCCGAGCGCCGCCGTTTCATCCTCGGAGAATTCGTCAAGGCGGCGGAAACGGATATCGCCCGCGTCGAGCGTGATCTGGCGGCGGCGCGCAACGACGGCGCGCCGGCCGATCAGATCGCGGGCAAGGAGGAACAGCTGCGCAACATGAAACAGATCCTGCAACGCACGCTGGAACGCAACGCCGGGGTATGACCAGTGAGGCGGCGGTCGCTCAAACGGCCGCCGCCGCCCCTCCGTCCAGCCATTCCACGCGGTTGCGGCCGCTTTCCTTGGCGCGGTAGAGCCGGTCGTCCGCCAGCTTCAGCAGGGCTTCGCGGCCGTCGCGTTCCTGCGGAATTTCCCCGGCCACGCCGATGCTCACCGTCAGCGTGACTTCGCGCTGGCCGTCGCTGACCACCGTCTCGGCAAAGGTGCGGTGGATCAACCGCGCCACGGTCATCGCCCCTTCGGGGTCGGTGTTTGGCAGCATGACGATGAATTCCTCGCCGCCATAACGTGCCGCCAGGTCGGGCGGACGCTTGATCGCCGACATGATGATGCCCGCCGCCTTTTGCAGGCAGAGGTCGCCGAAGGGGTGGCCGTAGGTGTCATTGATGCGCTTGAAGAAGTCGATGTCGATCATCAGGAACGACAGGCAGGTTTTCTCGCGGTAGGCGCGCTGGTATTCGGCGTGGCTGCTTTCATCAAAGAAGCGGCGGTTCTTCAGCCCGGTCAGGCCGTCGGTAATGCTGACCATCTGCAGGCGGCGGTTGGCTTCTTCCAATGCCTCGGTGCGTTCGCGCACCTTACGGTCCAGGTCGGCGTTGGTCTGCATCTGGATCTGCAGCAGCTCGCTCTGCGCGGTCAGGCGCTTGTCCTTTTCCTCGTTCATCTTGTCGGCGAAGGCGATCGACAGCAGGGCCAGTTCCAGCGTCGCGCCAATCGCCAGCGCGTTGCGGGTGAACAGGTTCGAGGGCAGGCTGCCGGACAGTTCCAGCAGGTAAATCAGGATGAACACCAGATAGCTGAACCAGGCCAGCGCGAAAATCCGCGCCGACTTCACGCCTTTCAGCCAGTACTTGACGCCGATGTAGAAGCCGGTCAGCACGCAGGCGAAGGTCAGCACCTTGGTACCGGTGAAGGCGACGTGATAGGGCAGGGTCAGCCCGGCGGCCAGCAGCGCGGCGCAGGCGGCGAAGATGCCCTTGGCGATCCATTGTTCCCAGCGCGCGCCGTGGCGCTTCAGGTCGATGAAGCTGAAGACGAAGGCGATGGCGGTGGCCAGCGTCAGCGCGGGCAGCGTCATGGTCAGGGTGTTGTTGAGCGTCACTGACGTCGGCCACAGGTAACGGAAGCCCAGCCCGAACAGCACGAACTGCAAGGCCGCGCAGCTCAGTACGTACAGCACGTAGTAGAGATAGGCGGTCTGGCGCACGATCAGCAGGATGAAGGCGTTGTACAGCACCATGATGGCGATGATGCCGAAATAGAGGCCGATCCACAGCATCATTTCCTGTTCGTCGCGGTCCGCCTGGTGGGCGTTGACCAGGGCCAGCGGCGCTTCCAGCGGCCCCTGCGATTCGACGCGCAGGTAGGCGTCCACCGGCCCGGCCACGGCGGGCACCGGGAACAGGTAATTGCGCTGGTCCACCGGCCGGGTTTGGAACGGCCGCCGGTCGCCGCCCTGATAGTGGGCCAGCACCCGGCCGTCACGCACGTACCAGAGGTCGAGGTAGTCGGTATTGGGGTAGTCGTAGCGGACAAAGAGCGGTGCGGCGGCTTCCTGCCGGTCCAGCCGGAAACGCAGCCACAGCGCGCGGTCGGCGGCATAACCGAAACTGTTGAGGCGGCGGCTGTTGGGCTGCCACCCGGAATTGTCCTGAAGCATGGCCGGCAGCCCGGCATCCAGCGGCGTCAGCCGGGTATCGAGGCTGGCGGCCAGCGGCAGCGCGGCGGTGGCGGAATCGATGTTGGCCGGGACGGCGGCCAGCAGGGCTTGCGGGGCCAGCAGCCCGGCCAGGCAGAGCAGGAAACGCAGGAAAACCAGAGCAGGCCTGATGACGACGTTGTGCATGGGCGCCGGTCCTTGTGGCTGCGGGGCAGTCACCTTGATGTTTTTATGGACAACCGTTCTGATCATAGCACGAGCTTTCCACGGCGGTAATAGTGGATGCCGCCCGGGTGCGCGGCGGGTAGAATGCGCGCATCCCGAGACTCAGGAAGCTTTCCTCCATGAAAAAAGACGCCCCTTGTGCCTGCGGCTCCGGCCTGGGCTACCGCGACTGCTGCGGCCCGCGCCATTCCGGCCTCAAGCCCGCCGAAACCGCCGAACAACTGATGCGCTCGCGCTATTGCGCTTACGCCTTGGGCAACGCCAATTACCTGGTCGCCACCCGCCATCCCGAATTCCGCGAGGCCAATGAGCTGAACGGCATCAAGACCTCGCTGCGCGGCCTGCGCTGGAAGCGGCTGGAGATTGTCGCCACCGAACAGGGCGGAACGGAGGATGCCGAAGGCAGGGTGGAATTCCGCGCCACCTACAGCGCCAACCTGGTTACCCACGTCCTGCACGAACGTTCGTCCTTCCGGCGCGAGAACGGCCGCTGGTATTACTGCGACGGCGAGATCCTTCCCGCCGCCTGAGCCATCGGCCTCAGCGCGCGCTCAGCACCGGGAAGGGCAGGTCGCCGCGCTGCCCGTTGTTGCGGGCGTAGTCCGGATTCATCATCATCCGCTGCAGGCCCAGCATGATGCTGTAGGGCGCAGAGCGCTGGATGTAGTTGATCGCCCAGTTCGGAACATTGCCGCCCGGATCGACATAGCCTTCCGCTTCCAGCTGCACCTTGTTGCCGGGCAGCTGCGTCACCTTCACGACCATGTCCTCGGCGGGCATGCGCACCAGCTTCGGTTTCTCCGGCAGGTAACCGGGCACGGCGTTTACATGCATCACCAGCGTCTTGTTCTGGCCGGACTGCGGCTCGAACACGGCATGCAGGATGACGTCACGGTTGGGCTGTCCGATCGGGGCGCGGTGCTTCAGGTAGAGATAGTATTCCGTCGCCGACACCCGCTTCAGGATGCGCGACTCCAGCACCTCCCAGTACCACTTCGAAAAATTGTCCGCGTCCAGCATCACCCGCGTGTAGGTTTCCAGGTCGCCGTTCAACGTCGCTTCCACCCGGAAAGAGCGGTATTGCTTGTCGTCTTCCTGCTTGATCCAGGTCTTGATGCTGCGCAGGCGGTCATTCTTCAGCAGCACCCAGTCATTGCCCAGCTTGTCGCGCAGCTCGTCCAGGTCATCGTCAGCGCTCTTGGCGGCGGCATTCAGGCTGACGGACAGCCACAGCGCCAGCCACGCGGTCAGCCATCGGAGGTTCTTGTTCATGAAAAGGTCCCTGCTCTGCATCCCGTGACGCGCACGGGCGATTGTTGTTGTGTTCAGGGGCGATGCGGACATCGCGTCAGGCGGCCGTTATAGCAAATGCTTTCTGTACAAAAAAGCACCGCTCGGCGGATGGCCGGGCTTTGGCCGGAAATGCAAAAAAGATGGCCGTTTGCAAGGAAATGCGAAAAGGGAAGGGGGGGTTCCCGGCGCCTGTCGTCAAAAGCGCCGGGCTTGTCGGAAATGAGGTGTCGGCCTCAGTCGGCGGGGTGGGTAACGATGGCGGTGATCCGGCCATGCTCGTCATGATGCACCGTGCAAACGGACGCCCCCCGGCCGCGCAGGATATCCACCTCGCTCAGGCCGAAATGACGCGCGTAGTCGTCCGTGCCGTTGCGGCGATGCGGTTCCGTCTGGCGCTGGCTGGGCAGCAGTCCCCACAGCATCAGCGTGGCGGCGGTGCCCAGCAGGGCGGCGCTAATGTGCTCCGCCGAAATGACCGGCGCGCCGCCCAGCAGGCGCGCGGCCGCAACGCTGTAGCTGCCGCAGCAGTGCACCAGATAGCTGTAGTTGTGGATGATCGGCTCCCAGAGGCAGCCCCACAGGATCCAGAGGCCCAGGGTGAGGGCCCAGGTCAGCACCCGGCGGGGCAGGCCCAGCCGGTGCGGCGCGTTGATGATCAGGCTGTCAGTCAGGTTCATGGTTGCAGGACTCCGCGCATGTGAAGACAAGCATCCTGCAAGGTCAGGGATCCCGGGATGTTCATCGGGGTGTCTCCGGCGGCCGGAAACCGCGATCGGGGCTGACCCAGCGCGCCCGTTTGCCGTCGTCGCGCCGCAGCACCCGCGGAAAGGCGGCTATGGTACACCCGATATTGATCACCCAGAAGACCAGCGGGTACCAGATCATCCAGTAATAATTGCGTCCCAGGCCGCGGTCGTAACGGCTGTCCAGCCACTTGCTCACCGCGAACTGCAACAGGCAGGTGGCGCCGATCACCACCCCGCTCCATTGCGGAATCAGCGGCGACCGGATCACCGGCAACAGCCCGGCGGGCGCAGCGTAGCCCGCCAGCCAGACGATCACGAGCACCAGCATGGCATAGGACCACAGCAGGCTCAGGCACAGTTCCAGCAGCAGCGGCCAGAGGTGGTTCTGGCCGGGCTTGAGCACAATGTCGAGATTCTTCAGCAGCACCTGCGCCCCGCCCATCGCCCAGCGCAGCCGTTGCTTCCACAGCCCGCGCAGCGTTTCCGGCATCAGGATCCACACCAGCGCATTCGGTTCGAAGCGGACATCCCAGCCGTTGCGCTGCAGCTTCCAGGTGATGTCGATATCCT
>DASUIL010000044.1:0-2620 GCA_036273075.1 Fluviicoccus sp.
CTCCGGGGCCTCTGAAGCCGGAGCCCTACCCATGAGCCAGCCCCCCGAGTCCTCCCGTCCCGCCCGCGTCGAGCAGGGAGTCAAGCTCCGTGGCGCGGAAAAGGTGGCCCGGATCCCGGTCAAGGTCGTGCCCACCGAGGAACTGCCGCGCAAGCCGGACTGGATCCGCGTGCGCGTTACCAACCCCGGCGAGGTGCAGCGCATCAAGGGCCTGCTGCGCGAGCAGAAGCTGCATACCGTCTGCGAGGAAGCCGCCTGCCCCAACCTGCCGGAATGCTTCGGCGGCGGCACGGCCACCTTCATGATCATGGGTGACATCTGCACCCGCCGCTGCCCCTTCTGCGACGTCGCCCATGGCCGTCCCAACGCGCTGGACCCCGATGAGCCCCGCCATCTCGCCGAAACCATCGCCAACCTGAAGCTGAAGTACGTGGTGGTGACCTCGGTGGACCGCGACGACCTGGAAGACGGCGGCGCACAGCACTTCGTCGACTGTATCCGCGAAACCCGCGCCCTGAACCCGGCCACTAAGATGGAAATCCTGGTCCCGGACTTCCGCGGCCGCATGGACATCGCGCTGCGCATCATGCGCGAATGCCCGCCCGACGTATTCAACCACAACATCGAGACCGTGCCGCGCATCTACAAGGCCATCCGTCCCGGCTCGGACTACCAGCACTCGCTGCAACTGCTGAAGCGTTTCAAGCAGGAATGCCCGGACGTGGCCACCAAGTGCGGCATCATGGTCGGCATTGGCGAAACGAAGGAAGAAGTGTTTGCGGTGCTGGACGACCTGCGCGCGCACGACGTCGAGCTGGTGACGATCGGCCAGTACCTGCAGCCGTCGAAGAATCACGCGCCGGTGGACCGTTTCGTCCATCCCGACGAGTTCAAGGAATACGCCGAGTACGGCCGCCAGCTCGGCTTCACCAACATCTGGAGTGGCCCGATGGTGCGCTCCTCCTATCACGCCGACCGTCAGTACGAAGGCAAGGCGCTGTAAGCCCCGCGACCGGCCTCAGGGCCGGTCCTGTCCCTGCCCCGCCTTCAGGTTGGCCTCGTACAGCTTGGCTTCCTTCAGGAAAGCGTAAAAGGCATTCACCGTGCTGGAAATGAAACCGCGCTTGCCGTTGAGGAAAGCGCGACGGAATACGTATGACTTGATGAAGGTCAGCGGAAAGATCAGCACAAGCTTCAAGACGCTGGCCTGCTTGCCCTTGGCCGCCTTTTCGCGGGCGCGCAGGCTGGAATACAGGTTGTTCTTCTCCACCTTGATGGCGATGGTGTTCTCGCCGTAATGGCGGATGGCTCCGGCGGCCTGCTTCACCGTGCCCAGCACGGTGATCGATTCGTGCACCTGCTTGCCGGTGTCGTACGCGCCGGTGGCGCGGCGGAAGAAGCGCACCCGGCGGTTGAAACGGCCAAAACGCGGGGGCGGGAAACCGAGGAAATAATCGTGGATGGGGATGTCCAGCCCGTCAGCGCGGCTGTGCTCGATGCAATCGATGATCTCGACCTTCAGTTCCGGCGACAACACCTCATCGCCGTCCAGGTTCAAGACCCAGTCCTGCGTGCAATAGCTTAAGGCCAGCGTCTTCTGCCCGGCATAGCCCAGCCAGTCCTGGTGCCAGATGCGGCAACCGTAGCGCTCAGCTATCTCCAGCGTGCGGTCGGAGCTGCCGGAATCCACCAGCACGATCTCGGCAAAATCCCGCACGCTGGCCAGGGTGGCGTCGAGGGTTTCCTCGCAATTCTTGGTGATCAGGTAAACGCTGGCAGGAATCAAAACCGGTACCTCCCCCGACTGAACGCCACCCGGAATTGCGCCATGTCCATTTCACCGTGGGTGCTGATGCGGGGAATGGTGTAGGGCTGCGCCGAGGGCTGCGGAATGATGTTTTTCTTGGTGGTGACGGCGCTGCTGAAACCGGCCTCGCGCACCAGCGCCGCCGTTTCCTCGCTGAAGCGTCCGAAGGGATAGGCGAAGGCCGTACACGGCAGGCCGGTCAACGCCTCGACCGCCGCTTTCGATCCGGCGATTTCCTCCCGCGCGGCGGCGGCATCCAGCGTCGACAGGTTGACATGATGGATGCTGTGCGCGCCGAACTCGATCAGGCCCGACGCCTGCATCTCGGTAATCTGCGCCGGGCTCAGGCGGTCGATTTCCGGGATTTCCGGGGCCAGGTAGATGGTCGCCTTCGCGCCGTACTCGCGCAGGATGGGAAAGGCGTGCTCGTAATTGTTGGCGAAACCGTCATCGAAGGTCAACGCCACCGCCTTGGGGCCGGTATCGCGCAACAACTCGCTGACCGTGCAGAACCGGTAGCCCTGCGTCTTCAGCCAGGCGACCTGCGCCGCAAAAACAGCGGGCGGCGTGTTCATGCCGGTGGGGGCTTCCGGGGCGATGCTGTGATACATCAGCAGCCGCGGCCATTCCGCCGGTTTGGGAATGCGCCACCACTGCCAGCGGTTGGCCAGCGCCAGCCCGCCGCCCACTGCCAGACCACTGCCGATCACGGCCAACATGCTCATCGGGACATCTCCAGCAAGGTATCGCGAGCGGTGTCCAGCGCCTGGACCAACGTCTCGACCCGGAAGTGCTCGGCGCGGGCGGTACAGA
>DASUIL010000045.1:0-10603 GCA_036273075.1 Fluviicoccus sp.
CTCGCCTCCTTTGATTTTCATTGCTTCCCTGAGCATGGCTCATCATTTTTAAAAGGTAAGATTCAGATGGCTACCGGTACCGTTAAGTGGTTCAACGAAGAGAAGGGTTTTGGTTTCATTACGCCGGATGACGGCGGCAAAGATCTCTTTGCTCACTTCTCCGAAATCGTGGGCAGCGGCTTCAAGTCCCTGTCGGAAGGCCAGAAAGTGTCCTTCAACGCGACCCAAGGCCAGAAGGGCCCGCAAGCTTCGCAGATTCAGGTTATCTGAATCGGGCGTTAGCCTGTAGAAAAAACCCCGCTCCGGCGGGGTTTTTTTATGGGCGTCATTCCAGCCGGGGCCAGACCAGCCCTTTCAGCCGCACCACGCCGCGCGCCACGCCCAGAATGGCCTTCGGCAGCCGCCGGGTGCGGGTTTCAATCAGTCGGGAATCGTCCAGCGCGGCGGTGCGGTGCTTCATCACTTCCTGGTAAGGCGCGGAAGTGACCATGCGGATAAAGGCGGCGCGGCTGGGGTAATAGACCAGCGCCGCTTCGTCCCAGCATTCGCCATCCGGGGCGATGAAGGTGGTGCGGACATGACCCTGCCACAGCAATTGCCCCCCGGTTTCCCACAGCAGCGGCAACACCCCCCGCGCATAGCGGTTATAGGCCTCGCGGCCGCTGATGGCGGGTCCGCCGCCGCCGTAGTCGGCCAGGTCGCGGAAGCGCAGCAGGTTGACCATGATGATGGGCTTGCGGTCGACATCGGCCTGGATGAATTGCTGTTGCGCGGCGTCATCGGGGTTCACGGTCTTCATGGCGGCATTCCTTCGAGTCGGGGTTGTGGTTATTCAAGGTATACCACGATCCGATCAGGACCGGGAAAGACAGCTTGCGGCGGCCTTGGCCGGAATTCACCGATCATTGTCCGTTCAAGTCCTGCACCCTGCACACGTGTTCTCTAAAGTTGCGGACTGAAATGCCTGACTTCCCCGGACGGGTAAAGGCATTCATCCCAACAAGAACAAATGCCCCCGTGTCAGGAGTACACCCATGTCGTCATCCTTCCCTTTCAGCCCGTTGCTGGCCGCCTTGCTGGCCCTGCCTTCCGTTTCCGCCCTGGCCGCGCCCGCCGTCGGCCCCGGCGATGCCTCGTTCTACAACCCGCCCGCCGCGCTCACCGCCGGCGCGCACGGTGAACTGGTCTGGTATCGCCCGGCCACCGTCAACCTGGGCGCGGGTGCGCCCGCCGTGCAGGCCTGGAACGTGGTTTACCGGTCCACCGACGCGCTGGGCGCGGCCAACCTGGTGACCGGCACCGTGATCGTGCCCGCGACGTTGTGGAGCGGCTCCGGCGAGCGGCCGGTGGTCGGCTATGCCGTCGGCACCCACGGCCTGGCGCAAGGCTGCGCGCCGTCGATCCAGATGGCCAAGGGCAGCGACTATGAAAGCGCCAACATTGCCGCCGCGCTCAGCGCCGGTTATGCGGTGCTGGTCAGTGACAACCCAGGCTACACCACCGGCGCCACGCCCACCTACATGAGCGGCGTCTCGCAGGGCCGCGCCCTGCTCGACATCTTCAGCGCCGCCGCGCAGATTCCCGGTTCCGGCGTCAGCGCCAACGCCAAGGCGGCGATCTGGGGCTATTCGCAGGGTGGCCAGACCGCCGCCTGGGCCGGGGAGCTGAAGAACGCCTACGCCCCCAACCTGAAGCTGTCTGCCGTCGCCGCCGGGGGCATTCCCGCCGACCTGCTGCGCACCGCCAATTATCTGGACGGTAGCACCGGCGCGTCCTTCCTGCTGGGGGCGGTGATCGGCCTGTCCACCCAGTACCCGACGCAGATTCCGCTGGACTCGCTGACCAACGCCACCGGCAAGGCCGCCGTCGCCCGCGGCAAGTCGGAATGCGTGTTCGAAGCGTTGTACGACTTCATGAACCACAAGGTGTCGGAGTACACCGTCAACAACCAGACGCTGGCGCAACTCACGGCCATTCCCTCCATCAACCAGACGATCAAGGCGCAGGCGCTGGGCACGGGCAAGATTCCGGTGCCGCTGTACCAGTACCATGGCGTCGCGGATGAATTCATCCCCCTCGACCAGACCGTGGCGCTGAGGAAGGCCTATTGCGGCAAGTTCGCCAACGTCACTTTCGGCGTCTATCCCAGCGAGCACATCGTCACCCAGTTCCAGGCCGCGCCGACCGTGCTGTCGTGGATCGGCGACCGCTTCAACGGCAAGTCGACGCTGGGTACCTGCCTGTCGCTGAAGGCCGCGCCGACCAGTACCGCCAACCCGGGTGGTGGCAACTTCGTGGTGTCGCTGAAGAGCTGGCCGCTGGCCGGGACGATGGGCCTGAAGACGTTGAAGCAGTCGGTGACGCTGCCCGCCGCCTCCACCTTCACCGCCGACACCGACATGACCGCCAATACCCTGAAGGGCGGCATGAGCATTCCCGGCTTCACCACCACGCTGAAGATTGCCGGGCTGCCCGCCGATGTGAAGCTGGAAGTGGCGCCGAGCGAACCGGTGAGCGGCACCGCCTCGTTGGACAACAGCGGCCTGCTGCATGTGCACGGCATGGCGCGGGTGAACATCAAGGTGGTATCGGCCGGGGTGTCGGTGTTGCAGATCCCCTTCGGCTGCCAGACCAATGCGCCGGTCGACCTGCCCATTCACTTTGACGGCCCGTTGTCGTCGCTGGGCAACGGCAAGCTCAGCTTCGCCGGCATCACCACCTTCCCGCCGATGAAGGACTGCGGCCTGTTCAACGACCTGTTCACCACGCTGATGTCGGGACCCGGGCAGACCTATGCCTTCACGGTGACGCCGCCCGCGCCGACGACCTGGTGACGAAAAACCCCCTCCCCCCAAGGGGGGAGGGCCGGGGAGAGGGGCGCGGCGGTGAGTCTTGAGTTGGCTGTGTTTGAGTGACTTTCCGCACCCCCTCTCCCTGACCCTCTCCCCTAAGGGGAGAGGGGAATTTTCAGTGAAGAGGAGTAATCTCTGATGACGTCAATGATCCAAGGAGCCTCCATGTCCCGTCCTTCCCTGCGCCTCGTGCTGTTGCTGACCGTGGTGATCGCGGCGCTGCTGCTGATGCGCTGGGCGGTGCGGGAACCGGCGTTGCCGCCCGTGGCAATCGTGACGCCTGTTACGGCGGTGGCGGCAGAACCGGCCTCGACCCCCGTGGCCCCGCCCATCGCGGCCCCGGACCCTGACGCGCGGCCCGCCTTTGTCTCCGACATGGAATGGCAGGTGCTGCAAGCCGTGGCGGCGCAGCATGCCGAGCCCAAAGCCGAGTTGGCGCGGCTGGTGTCGAATCTGGAATTCAGCAAGCGGCGCGCGGCGTGGGAAGCGCTGGTGAAGCCGGAAGAGGCGGATAAACGGCGGCAACTGGCGGCGTCGCTGCTGGCGGAAATCCCTGACCGCGTACGCGGGCAGGCGCTGGATGCGGCGCAGGCGAAAGCCTTGCAGCAGCAGTTGCTGGCGGATGTCGTCGATGACCCTGCCGAACGCACTCGTCGTTTAGACGCCGAGCAGCAACGCCTGCCGCATCTGCTGGATTCCGGCCCCGCCGCGCGTTCATCGCCCTGACCGGTATTGCCAAAAAAATGACCGGCCGCCCGATTGCCGCCTGCCGGCCGCCTGCCTAAGCTGACAGGCCGACAAGGGTTTCCGGATCACAACAACAACACGGTCAACGTTTTCGAGGTTCGCCATGGACATCGATACCCCCTGCATTCCCCTGGCCCACATCCAGACCTATTTTGACTTGCGCCAGACGCTGGTGCCCGACGCCGAATGGCTGGAACGGCGCACGCAGCTGACGCCGGTGATGGTGCGCAATCCCCATGAGCTGCTGGAACTGATCGTCGGCATCGACCAGCACGATTTCTACCGCAACGCCCAGATCGACTACCAGCCCGGCGACACCGGCTGCTTCATTTCCACCCGGCAGACGCTGGCGCTGGTGGACCAGGCGGTGAAGGCGCTGGACATGCCCTACCTGGGGCTGGCGATGGGCAACCTGATGACCATTTCCCACCACGGCATGGCGGGCGTGGCGGCGGTGACGCAACCCACCCTGCGCGGCTGCCTGGACACCATCAGCCGCTTTTGCGCCGAACTGTTCCCGCCGCTGGAAATGAACGGCGTGGTTGAAGGGGACATCGGCACCTTCACCATTCACGAGAACCTGTCGCTGGCGCCGTACACGCATTTCTTCCTGGAACTGAACATGGTCAGTTTCTACAACATCATGCAGCAACTGGTGGCGGAAACCGGCCTGAACCTGCATCACGTCGCCTTTCACTATCCCGAGCCGCCGTGGGGGCATATCTACCGCCGTTATTTCCGCTGCCCGGTGCTGTTCGACCAGCCGGAAACCGCACTGGTGGGCCCGGCGGCGCTGTCCGACTGCGAATTGCCGCTGGCCAACCGGCTGATGGCCATGGCGGCCGAAAAGACGCTGTTCGAGAACATTCCCACCCGCGCCATCCGCCTGCTGCCCTTGCGGCTGCGACGCTTGCTGCTGCGCTATTACGGCGCGTTTCCCTCGCTGGAGAACGCCGCCAGCGATCTGGGCATGAGCGGCCGGACGCTGCGGCGCAAGCTGGCGGAAGAGGGCACCTCGTACCAGCAGGAACTGGATACGGTGCGCGAGAAGCTGGCCAAGCAGTACTTCCAGCGCGGCGGCGAGTCGGTGACGGAACTGGCGATGATGCTGGGCTATGGCGATTCGTCGGCGTTTGCCAAGGCGTTCCGGCGCTGGACGGGCATGGCCCCGACGGAATTCCTGGAACAGCGCGAAGCCGTGAAGGCGGAGGGGGTGGAAGCGGCGGCGTAGGAGCGCCCTCACACCCCCGGCATATGCCCCTGCAACTTCCCGAAGCGCGCCAGCAGCGCCCGGTTCTTTACCGCCAGCGGCCCGGTTCCCATCGACGGCGCGCGCGAGCGGTCGGTGTCATAGTTCAGCCCACGGAATATCTGCATGAAGCGGCCGTTGGCGGCATCCCGCGCATAAGGCCGGGTGCGTACCGACAGCGCAGCGATACGGCGCGGGTCGGTACGGCGGCTGAATCGGCTGAAATCGCGGAAACGGAAGTGTTCTTCCACATAACGGTGGCTGTGCCGCACCAGCGCCTCCATCAGTTCATACAGCAGCTCCACCGCCAGTCCTTCGCGCAGCAACAGCGTCAGCGCCAGTCCGTCGTATTCCGCCAGATCGCCTTCCACCCGCCGCGCCAACGGCGCTTCGCCCAGTTGCAGGTCCACCAGCAGAGAGCCGTTGTGACGCCGCTCAAAGCTGGTGACGGTGAAGCGGCGCTGCGCAAAGTGAACACTGCTAATAATGGATTCGGCATCGTTTCTGGACAGCAGCGGCTGGCGGTGGTCGGCCAGTACCTGATCCGGATTGGCGGCCATCAGCGGCAGGTCGTGGTGGTGGCTGAAGGCGGCGCTGGTCTTGCCGGATTCGGGGTCGATAACGGTCAGCAGTTCGCGCACCTCGTGCTCGCGCGCCTTGCTGATGGCGAGGAAGGCGGTCTGGATGACTTCGGAGGTGGGGGTGTCGGCGTCGATGCGCCATTTGCGGCCGTAGACCAGCTTGCGCGGGCGCAGGGTGTTGCCACGCTCGTAGTTCTCGCGGCCGACCAGTCCGGCCTGCAGGTAGAGGCCGTTGGCGTCCTGGGCGGCGAACAGCAGGGTGTGCGGGTCGAAGTCGATGTCGGCGAGCAGGGCGCGCACGGTGTCGACGGTCTGGCGGTATTGCAGGTAGTGCTGGGGGATGGCGACCGCGCCGTTGGGCAGGGTGACGGCCGGGGCCTGCGGCATGGGGGTTTCGCCGGGTTGCAGCTGAGGTTTGGCGGGGGTGCGGACCAGGGCGAGGTGGGGCATGGCGGGCTCCGGGGTGGGGCGGGTTTGGACGGGGGTATTTTGCGGGGGAGCTGTGAATGGAAGAATAGATGGTGGATGGAAAGGATAATTCCGGCAGGTGGAATGGTTTTGGCCTCGAGATCGTGATTGACTACCATGGGTCTGGTTGGGATAGTTGCAAAGGGTCAATCCGAAGCAGAGAAATTGAGTAGCTTGACGATAACGACAACCCATAGACATTCGGAATAATTGACGAGTTCAGAACATGCCCAGACTTTTATTTGCAATTACATTGATGCCCTCATTGTTGATGACAGGGTGTGCATCCTCACAATTGGACAATCTGGTTCCGGTTACTATCAATGAAACCTTGATGTTGAATCAGGAAATCAGGCTGCAAGACCCTCCTTCTGTGATGAGCGGCAATTTTGGCTATCGTCTTGCTCCGGGTCTTTACACGGCGGTTAAAGCCAATGCGGCAGGCACGTTTTTTCAGGGCGAAGGCCAAAGCCTGACTTACATCATGGGGGCGAATTCGGAAAATCTGGTGGGGGGCATTTGGATTCCTGTGGCAGCTAATGCGAGGCCACGGTTATATTTTGTAACGGTCAAGGCCGACCCGAATACCGATCCGGCGATTGATAACGTTACCCGGAATTATGCCTCGAACGCCATTGCCGGTGGTGGAGCTATTGTGCCAACGACGGCCGGTGCGTCGATTGGCGGTGCGATTTTAAAGGCCATCCCCAAAGCTAAACCCGGCAAAATAACGCTGTTTGGCGAAATTTCCGATTCACGAGCAATCGGGGTTATTCAGTCAGCGTATGCGAACCGCACTCATTGAATAATGGCATGAGGGGGCTGTGTTTCCCCCTTTTGCCCCCTCAACCTTTCCACCATCAAATCCACCAACGTCCTCACCCTCGCCGACTTGTGCCGTCCCTCCCGATGCAACACATGAATCGGCAACGGCGGCATCTCGAAATCCTCCATCACCACCCGCAGCTCCCCGGCGGCCACCAGCGACGCCACCTGATACGACATCAACCGCGTCACCCCGAACCCCGCCTTAACAGCCTCGATCGCCGCCTCGTTCGACGTCACCGTCAACCGGGGCCGCAAACGCACCGACCGCCCTTGCGCGAACTTCCACTCCACCGACGGCGTCACCCCCGTCGCCGCCACAATCCGGTGCCTGACCAGATCCCCCGGCTCCCCCGGCGTTCCGTGTTCCGCCAGATACCCCGGCGACGCCACCAGCACCCTCCGCACCTCGCCCACCCGCAAGGCCTTCATCGACGAATCCGGCAACTCGCCGATGCGCACCCCCACATCCACGCCTTCCTCCATCAGGTTCACCACCCGGTCTAGGAACAGCGCGTTCACATCCATCTGCGGATAGCGTTGCAGGTATTCCACCAGCACCGGCGTCACGAACAGCTTGCCGAACAGCACCGGCGCGGTCACGGTCAGCTGGCCCTTTGGCGTGCCGTTGATGCCCACCACCGCCTCATCGGCCTCGTCCACCTCGGCGATGATCCGCCGCGCATCGTCCAGATAACGCTGTCCCGCTTCTGTTACCCGCACATAGCGCGTGGTGCGGTCCAGCAGCTTCACGCCCAGCCGCGCCTCCAGCGCCGCCACGCAGCGCGTCACGGCGGGCGGCGACATCGCCAGTCGGCGCGCGCCGCCGTTGAAGCTTTCTTCCTCGGCGACGGCGACGAAGACGGTCATCAGGTGCAGGCGGTCCATGGGGTTATTCCGTTTGGTGAAAGAATGTATTGCCGAATCTGATTATTCTTCAATCCGGCGAGGGTTGGCAAGATGGCTCCATCGGCAGACAGCACGCTGCCCCAAACCCAAAGCCAACCGAGGTCATCGCCATGAGCCGCATCCACACCGTTACCCGCGACACCGCCACCGCCGAACAGAATGCCCTGTTCGATGCCATCCAGGCCCAACTGGGCACGGTGCCGAATTTCCTGAAGATTTTCGCCAACTCGCCCGCCGCGCTGCGTGCGTTCCTCGGCTTCCACGGCATTGCCGGGGAAGGCAGCCTGGACCCGAAGACCCGCGAACGCATCGCGCTGGCTGTGGCACAGCAGAACACCTGCGAATACTGCGTTTCCGCGCACACCGCCATCGGCCGCAAGGCCGGGCTGGACAACGATGAAATGGGCATCAACCGCACCGGTTCCAGCCAGGACGCCAAGGCCGCCGTGGCGGTGAAATTCGCCCGCGCCGTGGCCGAGCATACCGGCGATGTCACCACTGCTGAATTGCAGGAAATGCGCGCCGCCGGTTATTCCGACGCCGAGATTGTCGAGGTGATCACCCATGTCGGGCTGAATTACCTGACCAACCTCATCGGCAAGGCCAGCCGGGTAGAGATTGATTTTCCGAAGGTGGCGCTGTAAGCCGCCGGGACACGTAGGGGCGCACTGCGTGCGCCCTCGCAAACGAACACGTTCTATTTTCAAGATCATTTTGTCCGGCGGAGAAGGGCGCACGCAGTGCGCCCCTACGACGGGCGCCAGGAGAAAGCCTCATGAAAACCGTCACCCTCTACAGCACCTCTACCTGCCCTTGGTGCGTGCAGGCCGAGAACCTGTTGAACCGCATCGGTGCGCCGGTGGAGAAGATCCGTGTCGATCAATCCGCCGCGCAACTCGACACCATGATCGCCCGCAGCGGCCGCCGCACCGTGCCGCAGATTTTCATCGGCGAGCGCCATGTCGGCGGTTTCAGCGAGCTGCATGCGCTGGAACAGCAGGGCGCCTTGTCGCCGTTGTTGCACGACTGACCAGAGAACCATCATGCCCCGCGCCTTCGCCGCCATCACCTTCACCGACAGCGTCAAATCCGCTCAAAGCCTGTACGGCAGCCGTGACGCCAATCGCGGTTTCGAACTGGCCGAGGACGGCCGCAACGAGATCGGCCCGCGCGAGGCGCAGTTCATCGCCGCCCGCGACAGCTTCTACCAAGCCACGGTCGGCGACAATGGCTGGCCCTATGTGCAGCATCGCGGCGGCCCGGCGGGCTTCCTGAAGGTTCTGGATGAGCGCACCATCGGCTATGCCGATTTTCGCGGCAACGTGCAGTATGTCAGCGTCGGCAACCTGATGGGCGATGAGCGGGTGTCGCTGATCCTGATGGATTACGCCAACCGCCGCCGCCTGAAGATCTGGGGCCGGGCGCGGATTGTGCATGAAACGGATGAACCGGAGCTGGTGGCGCGGCTGGAAGACCCGTCCTACCGCGCGCCGGTGGAGCGGGGCATTGTCATTACCGTCGAGGCCTGGGACTGGAATTGTCCCAAGCACATCACCCCGCGCTATACCGTGCCGGAGGTGGAGGTGATGCTGGAACAGCTGCACGCCGAGATTGCCGACCTGAAGGCGCAACTGGCGTCCCGTTAACCCGAGTTCAATGGAGAAACACCCATGAGCCTTTCCCCCGACAGCCGTCCGCCGCTGCCGCCCTTTACCCGTGAAACGGCCATCCAGAAAGTACGCATGGCCGAGGACGGCTGGAACAGCCGCGACCCGGTTCGCGTTTCGCTGGTCTATACCGAGGACAGCCAGTGGCGCAACCGCGCCGAGTTTCCGCGCGGGCGGGCGCAGATCGTGGAATTCCTCACCCGCAAGTGGGCGCGGGAGCACGATTACCGCCTGATCAAGGAGTTGTGGGCGTTCACCGAGAACCGCATCGCGGTGCGTTTCGCCTATGAATGGCATGACGACGCCGGGAACTGGTTCCGCTCGTACGGCAACGAGAACTGGGAATTTGATGAGCGCGGCCTGATGCAGCGCCGTTACGCCAGCATCAACGACCTGCCAATCCGCGAGGAAGAGCGGCTGTTCCATTGGCCCTTGGGCAGAAGGCCGGATGACCATCCGGGCCTGAGCGAGCTGGGCTTGTAGGCCGTCCCTGGCCTGTTCGCCTCAGTGCGGGCGGCCGATGTACCAGGCAATCAGTTCCGCCGCGCGGCGCGTGGTCCGGGGGTCCGGATGCAGGCCGTCGCCGATGTTCTGGTAACTGGACCAGATATCCAGCATCACCGCGTTCGGCAGCATCGCCGGGATGCGGGTGCGGTGCAGGTCGCGCAGCTGGTTGTAACTGCTGCGGTCGATGATCCAGTTCAGCCCGAATGCCTGCGCCGCGAAGGGCAGGTTCAGCGAATCATAGGCGGGATAGATATCGTAGATCGGCGTCAGGCCGAGGTCGGTGGCGTGGCGGCCGACGGCGATCAGCCGGTCGACATAGGCCTTCATGTCGTTGTAGCTGCAGGGCGTGGCCTGGCTTTGCGGCACGCCGAAAGCGTCGGAATGCAGGCAGTCGTTGCCCAGCGAAATGACCACGTACTTGGCCAGCAGCGTGCCGGCGCCCGGCACGGTGACGCGCGCCGCTGCCTGCATCAGTTGCCGGTCATAGCTTTTCCAGTTGCCGAAGACGCAGGCCGGGCCGGGATTGCAGCCGACGCGGTCGAACGAGGTGGCTCCGGCCTGGGCCTCGTTGATGACATAGCCGGGCAGGCGAGGGTTCTTGACCAGCGCGTCGCCCAGGCTGAGGTATGACCCCAGACCCACCGACACGCCGCCCAGCGGGGCGACGCCGGCATCGTTGTAGGGCGTCTTGCCGTTGGCGAAGGACGCACCGATCACCAGCAGCGGCTTGTTGATATCGTCGGGAGCAGCCTGGGCGGCGGCGGTGAACAGGACTGCCAGGGCGGCAGCGGTGAGATG
>DASUIL010000046.1:0-6396 GCA_036273075.1 Fluviicoccus sp.
CGGGCGGCGTCAGGCCGTCCGGCAGGGTGAAACACAATTCATAGTCGTCACCAGCCGTCAGCGCCAAGCGCCAAGCCTCGCGCTCGGGCAGGGCGCGCAGGGCGGGCGACAGCGGCAGCGCCTCCAGATCCAGCGCGGCCCCGACGCCGGACGCGGTCAGGATATGACCCAGATCCTGCGCCAGCCCGTCAGAGATGTCCAGACAGGCCGTCGCCCGGCCGCGCAGCGCCGTCCCCAGCACCAGGCGCGGCTGCGGATAATCCAGGCGGTGGCGGACATACGCGGCCTGTGCCGCCGACAGGCCGGTTTCACCCGGCGTCAGCGCCTCGCGCAACCCCAGCCCGGCATCGCCGACCGTTCCCGAGACATAGATGCCGTCTCCGGGCCGCGCGCCGTTGCGGCGTAGCGCCAGCGCGGGCGGCACGCTGCCCAGGGCGGTAATGCTGATGGCGAGGGGACCGCGCGTGGTGTCGCCGCCGACCAGTGCGATCCCGGAGGCGTCAGCCAGCGCAAACAGCGCGGCCGCGAATTCATTCAGGAAGGCATCGGAGGCTTCAGGCAGGGTCAACGCCAGCAGGAACCAGCGTGGCGTCGCGCCCATGGCGGCCAGATCGGACAGGTTGACGGCCAGCGCCTTGTGGGCGATGGCGGCAGGCGGCGCGGCTTCGGGGAAATGGCGTCCGGCAACCAGGGTGTCGACGGTCGCCGCCAGCACTTCCCCGGCGGGAGGTTCCAGCAGCGCCGCATCGTCCCCCACGCCCAGCAGCACGCCGTTGTCCGCAGACGGACGCGTGAAATACTGCCGGATCAGGCCGAACTCGGAGGGCATCAGCCCGCCTGCCGTTCTGCCTGGCGCGCGGTCTTGGACAGTTCGTCCAGCACGCCGTTGACGTACTTGTAGGAGTCGGTCGCGCCGAAATCCTTGGCCAGTTCCACGGCCTCGTTCAGCACCACCTTGTAGGGCACTTCCGGATGGTGCAGCAGCTCGTAGCTGCCCAGACGCAGGATGCTGCGCTCGACCGGGTCGATCTGGCTCATCTGGCGGTCCAAGAAGGGCTTGTAGGCCTCGTCCAGCTCGTCGACGCGGCGCACCACCTGATGCAGCAGCTCGTGGAAATACGCCAGATCGACCTTGTGCATCGCGTTTTCGACGCGGTAGCGGGCCTCGATCTCGAACGGCGCGTTGCCCGACAGCTGCCACTCGTAGAGGCCCTGCATGGCGAAGCGGCGCGCCTTGCGGCGCGCGGCGGGGGTATTGGCTTGTTGCTGGTGCATTAGAGGGCCTTCAGCAGCGAAACCATCTCGATGGCGGTCATGGCGGCGTCCGAACCCTTGTTGCCGGCCTTGGTGCCGGAGCGCTCGATCGCTTGCTCGATGCTGTCAGTGGTCAGCACGCCGAACACCACGGGAATGCCGGCTTCCAGACCGACCACACCCAGACCCTTGGCGCACTCACCGGCCACGAAGTCGAAATGCGGAGTGCCGCCGCGGATGACCGCGCCCAGGGCGATGACGGCATCATACTGTTTCTTCTCGACCAGCTTCTTGGCAGCCAGCGGCAGTTCCCACGCGCCGGGCGCGCGGACGAGGGTGATGTTGTCATCGCTGACGCCGTGACGCTTCAGCGTGTCCAGCGCACCATCCAGCAGAGCTTCTACCACGAAGCTGTTGAAACGGCCGACGAGGATGGCGTACTTGCCATCGGCATTGCGGAAATCGCCTTCGATCACTTTCATGAATCTCTCCAACTTGTCAGTAGGCCGGGCCGGAGCCCGGCAAAATGCTTGTTCAATCCGGGGCGGAATCAGTCCGTGCCCAGGTACTCCACGATTTCCAGCCCGAAACCGGACAGCGCATTGAAGCGCATCGGCGAGCTGAGCAGCTTCATGCGGGTGATGCCCAGGTCACGCAGGATCTGCGAACCGGCGCCGATGGTGCGGTACATGCCCGCGCCATCCACCGTCGCGCGCGGACGCTGGTTGAAGAAGCCCTGGATATGATCGACCAGCTCCTCCGAGGCAAAGTCCTGCCCCAGCAGCACCAGCACCCCGGCGTCATGACGGGCGATCTCGGCCAGGCTCTTTTGCAGGTTCCAGCCGATGCGGCCCTGGTACTTGGCGTGCAGCAGGTCACGCAGCGGATTCAGCGCATGCACGCGCACCACCGGGGTATCGCGGGTGACATCGCCCTTGACCAGCGCCAGATGCGTCTCGGTGCTGGCATGCTCCTGATAGGTCATCAGCTTGAAATTGCCGTATTCGGTTTCCAGCACGTTTTCACTGGTGCGCTTGACGGTCTGCTCGTTGACCATGCGGTAATGGATCAGGTCGGCGATAGTGCCGATCTTCAGGTTGTGTTCGGCGGCGAACTTTTCCAGATCGGGACGGCGGGCCATGGTGCCGTCCTCGTTCATGATCTCGACGATGACGGACGCGGCTTCCAGGCCGGCCAGGCGGGCCAGGTCACAACCGGCTTCGGTGTGGCCGGCGCGGTGCAGCACGCCGCCGGGCTTGGCCATCAGCGGGAAAATGTGACCGGGCTGGACAATGTCGGCGGGCTTGGCGTCGCGGGCGACGGCCACTTGCACGGTGTGGGCGCGGTCGTGTGCGGAAATGCCGGTGGTGACGCCGGTGGCGGCCTCGATCGACAGCGTGAAATTGGTGCCGTGACTGGAGCCGTTGCGGTTGACCATCAGCGGCAGGTCCAGCTGGCGGCAGCGTTCCGGGCTCAGCGTCAGGCAGATCAGGCCGCGCGCATGCTTGGCCATGAAGTTGATGTCTTCGGGGCGGACATGGCTGGCCGCCATCACGATATCGCCTTCATTCTCGCGGTCTTCGTCATCCATCAGGATGACCATCTTGCCAAGGCGGATGTCGTTAATGAGTTCTTCAACGGTATTCAGGGGCATGGGGAGCTCTCAGCTGACGCGGGGCCGCACGGGATGCGTACAAAATTAACCGCGGATAATAGCACAGGGGCGGATGCCGCACCCGCCCCCCGCCGGGAAGCCGACAAAAATCTAGCGTTTCAGGAAGCCGTTTTCCGCCAGAAAGGCCATGCTGATGCCGCCGCCGGAGCCTTGCGCGGCCTTCTCGCCCAGCATCAGCCTTTCCAGATAACGGGCCAGCACATCCACCTCCAGGTTGACGCGCACGCCGGGCTGCCAGTCACCGACGTTGGTGTGTTCGGCGGTGTGCGGCACAATGTTCAGGTCAAACGCATCGCCATCCACGGCATTGACGGTCAGGCTGGTGCCGTCAACGGTGATCGAGCCCTTGTGGGCGATGTACTTCGCCAGTTCGGCGGGGGCTCGCACCCGGTATTGCAGGGAGCGGGCGTCACGCTTGAACTCCACGATTTCGCCAACGCCGTCGACATGGCCGCTGACAATATGGCCGCCCAGGCGGCTGGTCGGCATCAGCGCCTTTTCCAGGTTGACGCGGGTGCCGGTTTTCCAGCCGCCCAGCGTGGTGTGGCGCAGCGTCTCGTTGGAGACGTCGGCGGCATAGCCCTGCCCGGTCAGCTCGATGACGGTCAGGCAGATGCCGTTGGTGGCGATGGAGTCGCCCAGCTTCACATCCGCCAGGTCCAGCCCGCCGCTGCGGATGACCAGGCGCACGTCGCCGTTGCGGGGGATGATCTGCTGGACAACGCCAACCGCTTCGATAATGCCGGTAAACATGGAAAGGACTCCGCTTGGACAGTCGGCAAGCATACCCAAAGCCGGGGGGAAACAGCCAGCCTAACCGCTTGTCGGAAGAGCTTCAGGGATTTGCCCAAGGGCATTTTCCCGCGCTTCTGTCAGGGACTACACTTGAGAGCGGATCATTCGACAGCCGCTCAAGGAGTTCATCATGGCTTACCGCTCTTTCCCCGGAATCCTGACCGCCATGGTCGCAGCCCTGCTGCTGGCAGGCTGCAATGGTAATGACGACGACACCTCCGCGTCGATCAGCACACCGCTCGCCACCAAGACCCTCACCGTGACCCCTTCGCTGGGCCGCATCCAGAATGCGCGCGCCATTCTCCGCAATGCCAAGTCCGGGGCCGAGATCAGCCGCAAGCTGATCGGCGCCTCGGGTTCAGTCAGCTTCAGCGTACCGGAGGCAGTGGAGGCGGTGGTGGTGGAAATCGAGGGTGTTGCGGGTGCGCAGTACTTTGACGAAGCGGAAGGTGACCAGCCCTTACCGGCCGGATTCCGGATGCGGGCGGCCGGACGCCTTGACGATGACGCGGCCATCGGCGTGACCGTGCTCACCGAGGCGGCGGTGCAGCTGGCGGAAAGCCTGCCCGCCGGTCTGGGCAATCCCGCCAACATCGACAGCGCCCTCACCCAGGTCGGCGCGGCTGTCGGCATCGACAACATCAACCTGCCGCCGACGCTGATTGACGCCGACAGCGACTATGCCACGCTCGGCAATACGCCGGGCGACCGCTATGCCCTGCAACTGGCCGGGCTGGTCAAGGCCGCCGCCGAGCACACGGCCTCGCCGACACCGGCGCTGGAACTGGTCCAGACCCTGGCGCGCGACCTCAGCGACGGCCAGATCGACGGCCAGGACAACGGTGAGACCGTGGCCGACGCCCCGTATTCCACCCTGCCATCCGTCTTTGCGGAGGCCTGGAAATTCGGCATGGAAGAAGCCCTGGACGGCATGCCCGAAGGCGACCTGAAGAACGCCCTGCGCAACGAGGTGGTGGACGCTACCGAGGTCAAGGATACCGTGACCGGCCCGGTGGTGACCGACGACACCGATTTCGGCAGCGGCGAGGGCAAATGGAAGGGGGAAATCTACCTGCTGGCGAGCGGCACCTCGATGCTGCCGGATTTCTCGACGCTGACGCCGATCGGATCACTCTACACCAGTGAAATCAACATCACGCCGCGCTCGTTCACCGATCCGTTCCCCGGAGTGCCCAGTGACCGTTTCGAATGGTTCGGCGTGCGTTACCAGGGGCCGTTGACCATCCAGGAGGCTGGAGACTACAGCTTCAGCCTTCTCAGTGATGATGGCTCCAAGCTCTATATCGATGACCAGCTGATCGTCAACAACGACTACCTGCACGGCCCCAGCTCCAACGGGATCTTCACGGTCGCCTTGAGCAAGGGCGTGCATACCTTGCGGGTCGAATACTTTCAGGGTCCGGCCACCCAGATTGCCCTGCAAGTGTTCGGTTACAAGGCGGGCAGCCCGCAGCAACTGTTGAAGCCGGTGCTTTGACGGATCGGGAAGCTGTGGCCGCCGGCAAGCCGGTCGGTCACAGTCCTACAAAAGTCATACGGGTGAATACAGTTCCGGCAAGTTTCACCAACGACGCCATCACGGAAACATCTGGAAACATGATGAATAATAATCAGGCAACCTACGTTTTCCTGAAAGGATGAAGATCATGAACAACCGAACTCTTCCCCTGCTGGCCCTGTCAGCGCTGCTGGCTTCCGGGACCACACTGGCCGCCGACAACGGCGCCATCGTCGGGGCCGCCGTCGGCGGCGCGGTTGGCGCGGCCATCGGCCAGCAAACCGGCGGCAAGGATGGCGCCATCATCGGCGGCGCAATTGGCGGCGCTACGGGCGCGGCGCTGGGATCCGGCAATACCAAGACCCAGACCACCCAGACTGTTGTCGTCAAGGGCGCGGTTCCGCAGCAAAAAGTCATCTATGTACGTGACCGGGATGACGACCGCCATGACAACGGCTTGCATCGCGGCCATTACAAGCACAAGCGCAAGCATCACCACCATCACGACTGAAGGCCGTATTAAGCCCGACCGCTGCCTTCGGGAAGCGGCCGGGCAATCAAGCGGATGTCCGGACCGATTGTCCGCAAGTCCCGGATGTCCAGCCGCCGCTGCTGTCCCATGCCGTTGAAAGGCAGGCGGAACAACGGACGGCCCTCGCTGCCCAGCAGGGTCGGCGCAACATACAACACCAGCTCATCCACCAATCCGGCGTCGACAAAGGCGCCAGCCAGCGTCGCGCCCGCCTCCACCAGCACCTCGTTGGCCCCGGCGGCGGCCAGGCGCACCAGCACCTCGCGCAGGCTCCCCGGCGGCAAGCGCCAGACTTCTACCCCCAAAGCGCCCAGCGCTTCGGCTTTCGCGGCGTCCGACTGCGGCGTGGTCACGACAACCACCTTCGTGTCCGCCGCCAGCACGCGGGCGTTCAGGGGAATCCGCAATTGGGAATCCAGAATGATCCGCCAGGGTTGCACCGGCTCGCCGTAATGCCAGTCCGTCCAGTCCGATGGACGTACATTAAGGCCGGGGTCATCGGCCAGCACCGTGCCGATGCCGGTGATGATGGCGCTGCTCATGGCGCGCCATTGCTGCACGTCACGGCGGGCATCCGGGCCGGTAATCCACTTCGATTCGCCGGAGGGCATGCCGGTGCGG
>DASUIL010000047.1:0-5475 GCA_036273075.1 Fluviicoccus sp.
ATCGGCGTATTGCTGCAGCTGCTCGGTGACAACCCCGGCCTGCACCCGCACCAGGCGGTCAGCGGCGTGGAATTCCAGCACCTTGTTCATGCGGTCGAAGCTGATCACCACCTCACCGCTGGCCGCGACGGCCCCGGCGGACAGCCCGGTACGGCCGCCGGACGGCACAAGCGCGAATTTTTCGACATTGGCCAGACGGACAATGGCCTGCACTTCTTCCGTGGTGGCCGGAAAGACGATGGCAGACGCGGCGGGCGTGAAGTGCTTGGTCCAGTCGACACCCCAGGTTTTCAGGCTGTCGGCGTCCGTCTTGACACGGGTTTCCCCGACAATGGCTTGGAGTTGGTGAAGAGCGGAAGGGGTCAGCATGGCGTATCCTGAAATCACGTGGTTTGGCAAGGCGTTTATGGTATCATACGCGGCTTGAATTTTCGGCCTTCAGGAAATGCCCCCATGAGCCAACTCTCCCTCGACAAAGCCAAGATCCGCTTCCTGCTGCTGGAAGGCGTGCACAAGAACGCCCTCGACGTGCTCAGCAACAATGGCTACACCAATATTGAATACCTGCGTGGCGCGCTGGACGAAGACGCCCTGATCGAAAAGATCAAGGACGCGCACTTCCTGGGCATCCGCTCCCGCACCCAGGTCACCGAAAAGGTGCTGGCCGCCGCCAACAAGCTGATTTCCATCGGCTGCTTTTGCATCGGCACCAACCAGGTCAACCTGAAGGCGGCCATGGAGCGCGGCATTCCCGTGTTCAACGCCCCCTACTCCAACACCCGTTCGGTGGCCGAACTGGTGCTGGCCGAAGCCATCCTGATGCTGCGCGGCATCCCCGAGAAGAACGCGCTGGTGCATCGCGGCGGCTGGTCGAAGTCGGCGGAAGGCTCCTACGAAACCCGCGGCAAGACCCTGGGCATTGTCGGCTACGGCTCCATCGGCTCGCAGCTGTCGGTGCTGGCCGAGTCACTGGGCATGCAGGTCATCTATTTCGACGTGGTCACCAAGCTGCCGCTGGGCAACGCCCGCCAGGTCGGCACCATGGACGAACTGCTGGCTTCCGCCGATGTCGTGTCGCTGCACGTGCCGGAACTGCCGTCCACCAAGAACATGATGAAGGCCGAGCAATTCGCCAAGATGAAGCCGGGCGCCATCTTCATCAACGCCGCGCGCGGCACCTGCGTCGATATTGACGCCCTGGCCGCCGCGCTGGAAAGCAAGCACATCGGCGGCGCCGCCATCGACGTGTTCCCCAAGGAGCCGAAGGCCAACGACGAGGAATTCCTGTCGCCGCTGCGCAAGTTCGACAACGTCATCCTCACCCCGCACATCGGCGGTTCGACGCTGGAAGCCCAGGCCAACATCGGTCTGGAAGTGGCCGAGAAGTTCGCCCGCTATTCCGACACCGGCACCACGCTGTCGGCCGTAAACTTCCCGGAAGTGGCGATTCCGCTGCAACCGGGCAAGCACCGCCTGCTGCACATCCACAAGAACGTGCCGGGCGTGCTGTCCGCCATCAACCGCGTGTTCGCCGAGAACAACATCAACATTTCCGCCCAGAGCCTGATGACCAACGAAGCCATCGGTTACCTGGTGATGGATGTCGATGCCGACTACTCCACCGTCGCCCTGCAAAAGCTCCAGGAAATCGACGGCACCATCCGGACCCGCGTGCTGTACTAAGCGCCCGCGATTCCGGGATGTCGAACAGGACCGCCTTCGGGCGGTCTTGTTTTTTGTAATCCGGACCTCAGATTTACCCGGCCAAAGTGCTATGATCTGCTCAGGTTTTAGCCATAACAACAATACGCGGAAATCCATGTCACCACGCCTGCTGATGGCCTGCCTGCTGCTGGCCCTGCCCTTCCTGATCCATTTCCCGGCCGCACTGGCCGACGGCGAGGACGTGGCCGCCCTGCAACCGCCCCAGACCCGGCAGTGGCAGCTGATCAAGGACGACAAGCCCCGCAATATCCAGATCTACACCAAGCGCGAGGATCACGAGCGCGTGCGCTCGATGAAAGCTGAAGCCGAAATCCCCGCCAGCGTCAAGGATATGGTCGGCCTGCTGCTGGATTACGAACGTTACCCGCAATGGTTCTGGCGGCTGAAGGAAATCCGGCCGCTGAAGGTGGTTTCCCCGATGGAAGCCTATGTCTATGTCGTTTTCAGTCCGCCGATGGGCTTTCCCGACCGCGATGTGGTGCTGCACTTCACCGCCGAATACCTGCACAACGGCCAGCGCGCGGTGGTGCAGGCCAATTCCGTCAATGACTACTACCCGGAGCAGCCCGGCCGCGTGCGCATGCCCTATGCGCGCATGGACAGCAAGATCAACGAGATCGCCGAGGGTCGTATCTACTTCAAGGGTGAGGTGATCATGGACCCGGGCGGCAAGTTGCCGGTCTGGGCCAGCAATTTCGTTCAGCGTCAGGGGCCCTACCTCACCATGCTGAACGTACTCAAGGTGCTGGAGCGGCCCCAAACGGACCAACAAGCCCTGAACGGTCGCGAGCCTCCGCATTCACGGTCCGGGGTTCGGCAATAAACCGCAACACTGCCTCAACAGGACGGCTGCTAGACTGACATGATTGCCCTCGTCCGAACCGCCATGCCGCCAAGCCTGCCTGTCCTTCTGTTGACCGTACTGACCCTGACGGGCTGCGCCGGCAACAGTGTCATGACCCCTTACCCGATGCGTGCGGGCGGATATACGCACGCGCTGGCCCTGGCCAACCTGCCGCCCGCCATCGCCGATGCCCGCAAGGTGACACGCGGCCGCGACGCCGTACTGGCGCGGCTGGAAGAAGGCCGTCTGGCGCAGTTGCAGGGAGATGCGGCCGCCAGTCGCGCCGCCTTCGCGGAAGCCGACCGGCTGGAACGCCTCGAGGACGGCAAGGCTGCCCTCTCCGTCAGCCAGACCGCCAGCCAGGGCCTGTCTCTGGTCAGCAACGACAATGTCATCACCTACCGCCCGCCGGTCTACGAACAGATCTTCCTGCATACCTACCAGGCGCTGAACTACCTGAGCGCCAACGACCGCGAAGGGGCGCTTGTGGAAATGCGCCAGGCACAAACCCTGCAGGACAAGGCCCGTGACAAGCATGACGACAAGGACACCGCCCAGCCCCTGCCACCCGCCGCACTGGCGCACTACAGCGGCGAAACCGCGAACCTGAACGACCTGGCTGCCCGCACCGGCTCCGCCAGCCAGAATGCCTGGTCGCTGTATCTGGCGGGTGTGCTTTACGAAGCCGCCGGGCAGTGGGACGACGCCTACATCGATTACAAGCGCGCCCTCGCCCTCACCCCGGAGCATCCGGTGCTGGCGCAGGATGTGGCCCGGCTGGCGGCGCGGTTGAACCGGCGCGAGGATTTTTCACTGCTGAAACTGCCGAAACCGGCCCCGGCGGCCAAGGCTGACGAAGGTTCGGTGGTGGTGCTGTTCGAGGAAGGGCTGGTTCCGCCGCGCCAGGAGCTGTTCCTGCCCTTCCCGTGGCCGGAAGCCTGGTATGTGCTGGCCATTCCCTATTACCCGCAGCCGTGGCAGGTCTCCGCGCCGCTGTCGCTGGAACACCGCGCCCTGAAACAGCCGGTGCTGACCCGGCCGGTAACCGATGTGCAGGCGCTGGCCGCCCGCGCCCTGAAGGACCGGTTGCCCGCATTGCTATTGCGCCAGACCCTGCGCGCCCAGACCAAACACCGCATGCAGGAGCAAAGCGCCGACAAGGGCGGCGGCCTGCTGGGCGTGCTGGTTGGAGCCTGGAACCTGATCAGCGAACAGGCCGACCTGCGCAGCTGGCTGACCCTGCCGCGCTATACCCACATCGCCCGTTTCAACCTGCCCGAAGGGGAACAGGAAATTCGCCTGAACGGCGTCACGTCCGTCAAGCTGACCGTCAACCGCCAGCGCCTGACCCTGTTACGGGTGGTGCAGGTGGACAACCAGTACTATGCGGCCAGCTGGCCGCTGTAGGAGAGCACCATGAAGAACACAGCCCTGATCAGCACCGTGGTTATCGCGGCCGCTCTGGGCGGCTGCGCCGGCGTCAAGTACGGCGACCCGCAGGCCCAGGAAACCGTCAACGAACGCTTCGGTTCCACCGACCTGCAAATGACCGCCAAGAGCATGACCGAATCGCTGCTGGCCTCGCCGGTGATCGGCGAAGCCACCGCCGCCAACAAGCGGCCGGTACTGTTCGTCGAACGCATCGCCAACAAGACCGACGAGCATATTGATACCGAATCGGTGCTGGACAGCATGACCACCAAGCTGCTGCAGTCCGGCCGCGTGCGGCTGGTGGACATGTCGCGGGTGGAATCGGCGCGCAGCCAGCTGAAGTTCCAGAACAGCGATGAACTGGCCGACCCGCGCACCGCTATCAAATTCGGGCAGATGATCGGCGCCGAATACATGTATTACGGCAACCTGAGCAGCATCAACAAGGAAGCGGGCGGCACCGGCGACATCTACAACAAGTTCACCAAGACCAAGTCGGTCTACTACAAGTTCACGCTGAAACTGATGAACCTGAAGACCGGCCTGGTGGAATGGCAGGACGAGCAGGAAATCCGCAAGACCGCGAAGAAGGGCCTGCTGGGGATGTAATCAGCCCGCCGCCGCATCCCGCGCCAGGATCTGCAGCAGCCCTTGGAAATCGGCGGGCAGCGGCGACTCGAACTGCATCTCCTCGCCGCTGGCCGGATGCTCCAGGCCCAGGCGGCGGGCATGCAGCGCCTGACGCGGAAAGCGCGCCAGGATGTCCAGCAACTCGGGCGTGGCGCCCTTGGGGTGGCGGTGACGACCGCAGTAGACCGGATCCCCCAGCAACGGATGGCCCTTGTGCGCGAAGTGCACGCGGATCTGGTGGGTGCGGCCGGTTTCCAGCTGCACCCGCACATGGGTGTGGCCACGGAAACGGGTAATGACGCGGTAATGCGTCACGGCGGGCTTGCCGCCCGGCACCACCGCCATCTTCACCCGCTCGTTGGGATGGCGGCCGATCGGCGCGTCAATGGTGCCGCCGCTGACCAGCACGCCCTGCACCACCGCCTCGTATTCCCGGTACACCGTCTTCTCGGACAGCTGTTCCACCAGGTCGGCCTGCGCCGCCAGCGTTTTCGCCACCACCAGCAGGCCGCTGGTGTCCTTGTCGATGCGGTGCACCAGACCGGCGCGGGGAATGTGCTGCAGGTCGGGGCAATGCGCCAGCAGCGCGTTCAGCAGCGTGCCGTCGGGATTGCCCGCGCCGGGATGCACCACCAGCCCGGCGGGCTTGTCCAGCACCAGCAGGTGTTCGTCCTCGTAGAGGATATCCAGGTCCATCGCCTGCGGCTGGGCTTCGGTCTCGATGGTCAGCACCACGTTCAGGCGCAGGTCTTCGCCGCCCGCCAGCCGGTCCTTTGGGCGGCCGGGATGGCCATCCACGGTCAAATGGCCGTCCTGGATCCAGGACTTCAGGCGCTCGCGGGAGA
>DASUIL010000048.1:0-6784 GCA_036273075.1 Fluviicoccus sp.
CCTGATTCGCAGCGGTAGTTCAGTCGGTTAGAATACCGGCCTGTCACGCCGGGGGTCGCGGGTTCGAGTCCCGTCCGCTGCGCCATTACGCATAAAACCCTTGGGTAACCCCCAAGGGTTTTTTGTTTCTCGACTCCCAAGGATACACGATTCACTCAGGCGCCGCACGTTTTGCGGCGTTTCTGCGTCTGTTTGGCATGCATCAGGGAATGGAGTTTATTGCTTCCGGCTTACGCCGGAAGGCAAGGCATGTTCAATCCGCATTGTTCAGAACAATGACATCTGTTCCTCGCCCCGGATAGGCTTGCGACCGGGTTCGCGGTTGTCCCAGAGCCGGCGGGCTTGTCGGAGCGCATCATCCTGACTGGCGGTAACTTGCAAGCCTTGCAGGGCCATCGCCAGCGTGCCGATGACGGCCATTTCACCATACTCGTGCGGCCGGTCTCCGCGCCAGACGGCGAGAAAGTGCTCCAGATCGAGCTCTTCCTCGGGATCATGCCGCGTTTCGAACAGCATCGGCCACTCGTCTTCATAGAGCGCTCCGTCACGGATGCCCTTGATCAGGCAGCGACCGTCCGGATTACGCTCGAATTCGCCACCTTCACCCTTGATGACCATGCTGTTGCTGTAGCCCAGCAGGGACGCGGCTTGCTGATGGGAGTCACGATAGGCGGGATGAAAGATCGCTTGCAGAGTGCAGCGCGCGTTCAGCGGGTTGATCAGTCTGGACAGGGTATGTACTGGTGACCGCACCCCCATGACATTGCGCAGCTGGATCAGTTCGTCCAGCGGCGGGCAGAGCACCCGGAGCGGCAGGTAGGCGAACTGGTATTGCTGCAGCTGCAATTGGGCTTGAATCCAGTGCTGGCAAACCGGGAACCCCAGCGAGGGGAGCACATTTTCCGTATAGAGCCGGTTCACGGTATGGCCGCTGGCGCCATGCATGAACACCCGGTAGCCGTTTTGCGCCAGGATCAGCGCCGCCAGCAGGAACCAGGGGTAATGCTTTCTTTTTCCGGCATAGGAAGACCAATCGAGATCGACGGCGATATCCGGGGCCGGAATCCAGTCGCGGGTCGCGCTGACAAAGCCAGCCAGCTCTTCGGGGGACTCTTCCTTGACGCGCAGCAGCATCAGGAAGGCCCCGGTCTGGACATCGAGGGTCTCGCCGTCCAGAATCATCCGGAAAGCATCCCGGGCCTCTTCGAAAGAGAGCGACCGGCTGCCGGTCTTGCCTTTGCCCAGGATGCGGACATATTTGGCGAAAGGATGTTCGGCATCCCTGTAGATATTCTTCATCACCATGTTGCGGGAGCCTCAGAGACAATTCGGGGGTTTGGGCAATCCGGCCAGGCGGGCAATGGTGCGCGCCTGTGTTCCGCCGCCAAAAAGCTGCATCACATATATGCTGGTCGCTTTCTCCGGGCCAAGGGTTTGCGCCAGATATTTCAGCAGCGGCCGGGTGGCCGGCGCGCGCTGGAAGCGGGTATAGAAATCGCGTGCCGCCAGCAGGATTTCCCAGTGCCGCTGATCCAGTGTCAGGCCCGATGCCGCCGCCAACGCCTCGGCTGTTGCCGGCGTCCAGGAGTTCGGATCCAGCAGATGGCCGTCGCCATCCACGGCGGGATCAATTCCAGGTAACAATGTTTTCATGATGCTCGCACAACGACACCATTTCCGCATAATCGATTGCGATCACATCTGACGGCAGCCGGATTCCACATGATTGGCAGTCCGCTTGCAGTGCATGAACGCGCCCCTGCCAACGGAAGTCGCTGAACAGGGTGTAGAGACCCGAGCCGATCAGCAGCAGGCTGTCATCAGCTTCTGCCGCGGCGAGAATTTGCGCGGCCAGTTCAGGCTGGCGGCCCAGCGATACCGATACCAGATGCAGGGTCTTCATCAGAATCTCATGATGGGAAAATGATTCCGGAATAACCGTCGTAATGCGTCACGCGGCAGCACGGTCACTGGCAGGACCAGCTGGTCGACGCCCAGACCCCGGCATTCGAGGCTTTCCTGCTCGACAAAGATGTTCTCGACATCATAGAGGGGCAGGGCTTCCAATTGCGCTGCCAGGGATTTGCGGCCCAGTGCTTGGGGAAACTGTTGCGGCAGCAATTGCCAGACTCCGTCACCTTGAAAGAGAACCGCCGGATTCTGGCCGAATGCCGCACTGACCAGCAAGGCATCCAGCATTTCCAGGGCGGCGTGGCCTTCGTATGGCGCGCGATGCTGGATGTAGAGAGGTGTCTTCATGGCTCAGGCCATCGTCAGGACGCGGTCGGCACCGGTCAGCGCTTCGGTCAGTTCACCCAGCCCGGCCAGCCGGAACGACGGATGGAGATTGTCGGCGTCCAGTTGGTGACGGCGTGCGTTGTCGGCATCGGTCAAGCCGCGCCGCAT
Source organism: Fluviicoccus sp. (assembly GCA_036273075.1). Classification (GTDB taxonomy): domain Bacteria; phylum Pseudomonadota; class Gammaproteobacteria; order Pseudomonadales; family Moraxellaceae; genus Fluviicoccus. The sequence continues at coordinate 2,407 of DASUIL010000048.1, forward strand.
GGCGGCGGCGACGCAGACCGGCAGCTCCAAGCCGTGTTCTTCCGCCAGCGCTGCCCAGCCTTCGCCCAGCTTGGGCTCGTCCTGCGCAAGGAAACGCAGCCGGTTGGCTATCGCGACGGCATCTCCGTAAAAAAACAGGCTGAGCACATGTCCCGCTGCCAGCGCCGCCCGGCTGAAATGCAGGGCATGCCAAGCTGAGGGCTGCTCCGGAGCGGCAGTAATTAACAAGACAAAACGCATAGACTCACTATTATCGCGGGCTGGTTTGTGCCGGCCAATCGGGTTAGGCTTGGGACCGGTCGTGCGTGCCGGGCCAAGCCTTCGCGGCCATTTCCGGCCCATCAATAATAACAAGGTTGAGGAACAGATATGCAGCCTTATTTGCTCAGTTTGGATCAGGGAACCACCAGTACCCGCGCCATTATTTTCAATCTCCAGGGGCAGCCGGTTGCCACCTCGCAACGGGAGTTGAAACAGTATTTTCCTGCTGATGGCTGGGTGGAGCATGATGCGGCCGAGATAGCCGAGTCCGCCCTGGCGGTGTGCCGCGATGCCTTGCAAAAATCGGGAATCACCGCGCAGCAGATTGCCGCCATCGGCATCACCAACCAGCGTGAGACAACCGTTCTCTGGGACAGGAAAACCGGACTACCGCTGCATAAGGCGATTGTCTGGCAGGACCGGCGTACGGCGGATGCCTGCCTGCGCCTGAAGAATCGGGGGTACGAGACAACGGTACAGCAGAAGACCGGGCTGCTGCTCGACCCGTATTTCTCGGCAACCAAGCTTTCATGGTTGCTGGACAATGTAGCCGGAGCGCGGGCGCGCGCCGAGAGGGGCGAACTGGCCTTTGGCACGATTGATACCTGGCTTATCTGGAAGCTGACCGGCGGAGTCAAGCATGCCACCGATGCGACCAATGCCGCCCGCACACTGCTCTTTAATATCCACACCCAGCAATGGGACGAGGAGCTGCTGCGGATCTTCGAGATCCCGCCAGCGCTGTTGCCTGAAGTCCAGGATTCGTCCAGCGATTTTGGTAGTACGGAAACCCTGCACTTTGGCGCACCGATTCCCATCGGCGGAGTGGCGGGCGACCAGCAGGCCGCCTTGATCGGACAGGCCTGTTTCAAACCGGGCATGGTTAAGAGCACTTACGGAACCGGTTGTTTCATGGTGATGAATACCGGCCAGGAAGCCATCCAGTCGAAGCATCGCCTGCTCACTACCGTCGGATACCGGCTGAACGGTAAGGTGACCTATGCCCTGGAGGGCAGCATTTTCGTGGCCGGTGCCGCCGTGCAATGGCTGCGGGACGGCATCCAGCTCATCAAGCAGGCCGGTGATACCGAGGCCATCGCTGAAGAGACGGTGGACAGTCGCGGAGTCTATCTTGTCCCGGCGTTCACGGGACTGGGGGCGCCGTATTGGGATCCGCATGCCCGCGGCGCCATTTTCGGATTGTCCCGGGATACCGGGATTGGTGAAATTGTGATTGCCGGCTTGGAGGCTGTCTGTTTCCAGACCCGTGACCTGATGGAAGCCATGAAGAAGGATGGCGCCGGTCAGTTCCAGGCATTGCGGGTGGATGGCGGCATGGCGGTAAACAACTGGCTGATGCAGGCCTTGTCCGATATTGTCGGCGTGCGGGTTGATCGTCCGACGGTTACGGAAACCACTGCGTTGGGCGTGGCGTGGCTGGCGGGTTTGCATGTGGGCAAGTTCGCCTCGCTCGATGCCATTGCCGATTTGTGGCATTGTCAGCGGGAATTTACGCCACGAATGCTGATGGAGAAACGCGAAAAGATGTATGCGGGATGGCTGGACGCGGTGCAGCGGGTTTCGTCGCGGAGTCTTTGACAACAAGGAAAAACGGGGCCGGTCACGGCCCCGCCAATCATTACGTGCCTGACGATTCCGGTAATGGAATCTGGCAGATCTCGGTTACCGAGGCAGAGTTGTTGTTGATGACTTCCGCGAAGCGCACATTCCCCGGACCGTCAAGGATGAATACCAGCGAAGAGGTGGCCGATACGGAGGACTTGGCGATGAAATAGGTACTGGTCAGAAGATTGTCCGCTGTAAAGTACTTGGTCATGGAGTCTTCATCGCCACCATCCAGGCGCTCGTTGCTGACGATGGTGTTCCCATTGCGAAGGATAATCTCCCCAAGGTCCGTCACGGTGATCGAGCAGGGGGTATTACTGTAAGTATTGGTCCCGGTGTAAGTTCCGATCCAACGGCTGATCAGGTCTGCGGTTGCATTGGGAGTAATGACCCGGTGTGCCGATCCTGTAGATCCGCCGCCCGAAGTGTCGGGGGGAGGGGCGGTTTCCGGACTGGATGCATTGCTGATGTTGTTTACCCGGAAGGTATAAGCATTCATGTGGTTGAGGAGATCGGCGGGAAGCTCCTGTCCTTCAAGCACAACGGTATAGGCATTGAGCGCCGCCTTAAGGCCATTCGGGAAGTTGTTGTACTTGTAGGTGGTTGCGGCAACATTATCCAGAACCCCGTCTTCAAGATCCTTCGACAACTCCTGCATGATCTTCAGCATGGGTATGGAATTACCTGCAGCGCCGAGCTGAATGGAGGCATATTTGGCCAGTGCAGTCAGTGTGAGCGTGTAGTTGGTCGAGGATCTTTCGAGACTGGTGCTCAGCGGCAGATTCTTGAAGTCGTCGCGGCCGTCAATAAGTGCCGGGGGATTCAAGACATTATCTATGTTGAAAAAACTTTCGATCCAGTCGTTGCCCTGGACAACCGAAAGGCGGCTGAGGCCAAGCAGCGTCTTTTCGGCATAAGAAACGGCTGCGTCCGTGAAGGGCGTGACCGCGATCGGCTGGTTGTCATAACTGACAAGCGCCATGGCTCTCATTTTGATAGCCGCGCCGGTATCCGGATCAAGTGCCGGAAACGGTTGGGGAATATCGGGAACACTCTCATCAAAGTAGGTAGCGGATGGGCCGCCGGTAACTTCAATGAGAATAGCGTCAATGCCGGCTGGGATCGTGAAGTTGGCCTTGCCTGTAATAGCGCTCGTTTGTCCGGTGAACAGTACTTCGCCATTAAGTTTCTTGATGGTGACCGTGGCGTTTTGAACCAGCCCCAAGGAGGGGACAATGACGACATCATGGGCGACCGGAGCGGTGCTGGTGGTGCCGCCGGACTTTTTCGGAGCGTCATCTCCGCCGCCACAGGCAGCGAGCATCAGGGTCATCAGGGTCAGCGCGGCGGGATGCAGTCTCACGGTCAGGCTCCGTACTCGTCATTCATCTGGTTATTGTTAGAATTTCTTGTTCCCGCATATTAGCACAAACCCGCGGCGGGCACCTGAAGCGAAGCAGGCTGTGGGCGCCCGTGATTGTATTGATGCTGTTATCCCGCTCGGGACTCTGTCAGCAGGAACTCCATCAGGGCTTTCTGGGCATGCAGCCGGTTTTCCGCTTCATCCCAGACCACGGCGCGCGGATCATCCAGCATGTCTTCGGAGATTTCCTCGCCGCGATGCGCGGGCAGACAGTGCATGAAAACAGCATCAGGAGAGGCGAGATCCATCAGTCGCGGATTGACCTGATAAGTGGCGAAGCGGCGTTTGCGGATGCTTTGCTCCGCTTCCTGCCCCATGCTGGTCCAGACATCGGTGGCAATCAGGTGCGCGCCATCAACAGCGTCCTCGGCGGTCTTCACCAGCGTCGCGCAATGCGCGTACTGGCGCAGCAGTTCCGGATCCGGCTCGAAGCCGTAAGGGCAGGCAATCCGCATCTGGAAGCCCAGCTGGTGGGCGGCGTGGATGTAGGAGTTGCACATGTTGTTGCCGTCGCCGACCCAGGCGAAGGTCTTGCCCTGCAGGCTGCCGCGATGCTCGATGAAGGTTTGCAGGTCGGCCAGCAGCTGGCAGGGGTGGTGGTCATCGGTCAGACCGTTGATGACCGGCACCCGCGAGTTGGCGGCAAAGCGCTCGATGATGTCATGGGCAAAGGTGCGGATCATGACGATATCCACCATGCGCGAAATGACGCGGGCGGAATCTTCGACCGGCTCGCCACGCCCCAGCTGGGTGTCGCGCGGCGACAGGAAAATGGCGGAGCCGCCGAACTGGGCCATGCCCGCCTCGAAGGAAACCCGGGTGCGGGTGGATGATTTCTCGAAAATCATGCCCAGCACCTTGCCGCGGAAGGGCTCGTAAACCTCGCCTTCGTTCCGCATCCTCTTCAATTCGATGGCGCGGTTCAGCACCGTCATCAATTCTTGCGGCGCAAAGTCCAGCAATGTCAAAAAATGGCGTACCGCCATTGTCAGTATCCTCGTTCAGGTTTCAGCAGCGCTCAGGCGGCCAAGAAGCGCCGGATCAACCGGGATACCCGGCTGACAATGG
>DASUIL010000049.1:0-2207 GCA_036273075.1 Fluviicoccus sp.
CGCCGCCCTCATTTCCAAACAGTTGCTGACCCCGGCGAACATGGTTGAGGAACTGTGCCGCGGCGCAATGAGCGACCGCATCATGGACCTCATCCACCGCCATGTCCGCCTGATGATCGACAATCAGTCCGGCATGGTCAAGCCGCTGGTGGTTTATGCCGTCGGCACCAAGCAGTACATCGAAATGAAGGCCAATGTCGCCGAGCGCATCATGGCGCAGTTGCCGGAAACCATGAAGCACATGGAGTCCTACGCCGAGGACGCGATGGACATCCGCAACACGCTGGTGGAGCGCATGCAGCGCCTGACCCCGACCGAGTTCGAGGGCATGCTGCGTCCGGCCTTCAAGGAAGACGAATGGTCGCTGATCGCCGTTGGCGCGGCGCTGGGCTTCCTGGTGGGCGAACTGCAGGTGCACTTCATGCTGGCGCAATAAGCCGGCTTGAGCTAATCCAGAAGGAGGCCCCGGGCCTCCTTTTGTGTTTCAGGGAAGTCCCGTTGTTGTCTGCTGTTCTCGCTCCGACCGGGTTCGGAGCCGGTCCGAGTCAGGATGGTCGTCATGTCCAAGAATCTGCTGATTGTCGCCCACACGCCGTCTCCCAATACCCTGCGTTTGCTGGATTCCCTCCTGCGCGGCGCGGCGCATCCGGACATAGCCGGGGTGGAGGTGGTGTCCAAGCCTGCGTTGCAGGCGGAGCCGGACGATATCCGCGCCTGTGACGCCATCCTGCTGTTCACCACCGAAAACCTGGGTTACATGAGCGGCGCGCTCAAGGATTTTTTTGACCGTTGCTATTACCCGGTGCTGGAAGAAAAGCAGGGCTTGCCCTGCCTGGTCGTCATCCGCGCCGGGCATGACGGCACCGGCACCCGCCGCGCGCTGGAGACGATCCTGACCGGCTTGCGCTGGAAGCAGGTGCGTGAGCCGCTGGTGCTGCGCGGGGAGTGGCGGGAGGAATTTGTGGAGCAGGCGGTGGAGGCGGGGATGTATCTGGCGGCTGGGCTGGAAGCGGGAATTTTCTGAGGGATATTTGCCATACAATCATCCGGTAAGTTGCTGGTCGGTTTACGCTCAAACCCTTGCCGTTCCTGCACATCCGTCCTTATCTTTCCATCGTAAAAATAATGACCGGCAGTCCACAAAAGACTGCCAAAACCCCCACCGAGTGTCATACACTTAGCCCCGCCCAGGCGACGTGCGCCCGAAATGCCGCACCGCCCAGCCTGAATAGCGGGTACGGCCCCCCGAACGCCCAGTGCGGCTGACGGATCCGACCGCCGTGTCACTGTGCCATCCAACACAAAATTATGGAGACTTCGGCATGATTTATTCCGGAACTGCCATCAGCGTGCAAGCCCTCGACGGCGGCATCGCTGAGTTCAAGTTCGACCTCGCCAACGAATCGGTCAACAAATTCAATCGCGCCACGGTCGAAGACCTGGCCGCCGCCGTCAAGGCCGTCAAGGCCGACAGCAGCATCAAGGGCCTGATCGTCACCTCCGGCAAGCCCGTCTTCATTGTCGGCGCCGACATCACCGAATTCGGCGACAGCTTTGCCTCCGGCGAAGCCGCCATTCTCGAGTGGCTGGCCCAGTCCAACGCCATCTTCAACAGCTTCGAAGACCTGCCGATCCCGACCGTGGCCGCCATCAACGGCATCGCCCTCGGTGGCGGTTTCGAAATGTGCCTGGTCTGCGATTACCGCGTCATGTCCACCGCCGCCAAGGTCGGTCTGCCTGAAGTCAAGCTGGGCATCTTCCCGGGTTTCGGCGGCACCGTGCGCCTGCCGCGCGTGATCGGCGTTGATAACGCCGTTGAGTGGATTGCCGCCGCCGGTGAAAAGCGTCCGGACGCTGCCTTGAAGGATGGCGCCGTGGATGCCGTGGTCGCTCCCGAAAAGCTGCGTGACGCCGCCATCAACCTGGTGCAGCAGTGCATCGACGGCAAGCTGAACTGGCAAGCCAAGCGTGCCGAGAAGCTGAACCCGGTCAAGCTGAACATGCTGGAACAGATGATGGCCTTCCAGACCGCAACCGCCATGGTTGTCGGCAAGGCCGGCCCGAACTACCCGGCGCCGAAGCTGGCCCTGCAAGCCATGCAGCAGCATGTCAGCCTGGACCGCGACGCCGCCCTCAAGGTCGAAGCCAAGCAGTTCGCCAAGGTCGCCGTGACCCCGCAGGCCAACGCGCTGATCGGTCTGTTCACC